>CAIYWO010000051.1 GCA_903929925.1 uncultured beta proteobacterium
GGTGCGGCTGCAGGTATTTTTTTTACGCAGCGCCCAAGTGCACAAGACGTGGCGCTGCACCTTCGTACCGAACGACTTGCTCAGGCAGCGATTCGTGGCGAACTCGAAGCGCAACTTCGCGAGGTTCAGGTGCGCAGCGAGCAATTACGCAGCGAACTAACAATCGAGCGCGCCGCACGCGCAGAGCTTGAAAAAAATCTGAAGCAGCTTCAACTTGAGTTGGGGCTTAGCAAGGATCACCTGGCGTTCTACGAGCAGTTACTGCCTCCTGGACCACAGGGCTCGATCGCAGTGCGCGCGGCTGAGCTTGAGCGCAATGGCGTCAATTTGAACTATCGGGTCTTACTGATGCGTAGTGGTAAACCGGGCGAGCGTGTCAATGCGCGGCTTCAGTTTGTTGCTTCAGGTGTCTTGGGTGATAAAGATGTGGAAGTTAAGTTGCTCCCATTGCAGGCGGTTCCTGATCAAAATATCGCTTCGTCGACGCTATCCGGTGGTACGACTGATGTCTCTGACAGCTTGAAACTCAGTGTTGAGCAGTTTCAGCGTAGGCAAGGCGTCCTGGCGGTGCCGAGTGGCCTGAAAGTAAAGTTTGTGACGTTGCAGGTCCTGGACGGGGATATTGTCCTTGCATCGCGCAGGGTTGATCTTCAGTAACACCTAGGGTTTGCGTTATAGTTGACCATCCTAGTCGGGTATCGTTTTTTTAGTATCAGTCAGTCGCCCATCAGCTGGGCAGGAGCTACACCATGAGCACAATGACACAGACCGTTGATTTGCAAGCACCCCCTACGCCAATTCTATTTACGGATTCGGCTGCGGCGAAGGTCAAAGATTTGTTGATTGAAGAAGGTAATGCCAACCTTAAGTTGCGTGTTTTCGTTCAAGGTGGTGGTTGCTCAGGTTTTCAGTACGGCTTCACGTTTGATGAAGACGTCAACGAAGATGACACGACACTAGAAAAAAATGGCGTGTCCTTACTCGTGGACCCCATGAGCTTTCAGTACCTCGTTGGTGCAGAGATCGACTACAAAGAAGACATTGAAGGTTCGCAGTTCGTGATTCGCAATCCTAATGCGACAACAACCTGTGGTTGCGGTTCGTCCTTCTCTGTTTAATTTGATTTGAGGCCCGCGCCGCAATGCTGCGGTCAGGCGGGCCAACAAGCGCCAAGGATTCGATTGCCTCGCGCGCCTGTCACGGCGGGCCGACTCACAGCAATGCTTTGCTGATGAGCCCAAGCTAGCCAAGCAAAAGCAAGCGCTTCAACATCCTGTGTGCCAATCCCAAACGTATCCGTAGGTTCCACTGCGTAGCCCAGTTGCTTGCGCAAATCATTGAGTAGCGCTGCATTGCGTGCACCACCACCGCAAACGAGCACATCTTTTGCGTCCTTTGCGTGTGTCTGAATCGCGTTCACAACTGTTTGTGCGGTCAAGGCGCGTAGCGTCGCTTGGACATCTTGTGCGCGTGCTGAATCCACGCGTTCGATACCAGCTTGCGTAAGTCGCTGCTCTAGCCAGGTTCGGTTAAACAGATCGCGTCCGGTTGACTTTGGGGGCGGGAGGGCGAACCAGGGCTCTCCTTCAATGAGAGTTTTAAGTAAGCGCGAATCGACTGTGCCACCAGCACCCCATTGCCCGTTTGCATCGTAGGGCTGGCCAGTATGTAAGTGGCACCACAGATCCATCAAGGCATTTGCTGGGCCTGTATCAAAACCTTGAGGTTCCGCCTCTGGTCGCAAGATCGTAATGTTTGCAATCCCACCAAGGTTGAGCACGACCCTGGTATGGGCTGCTGCAAAGACACCTGCATGAAACATCGGAACAAGCGGTGCACCCTGTCCCCCAGCGGCTACGTCGCGGCTACGAAAGTCGGCGATGACGTTAATGCCTGTCAGCTCAGCTAGCCTGGCAGGGGCATTTAGCTGGATGGTGTAGCCATCGTTCGGGCAATGCCTGACTGTTTGTCCGTGCGCGCCGATGGCGCTGACTTCGCCGCGCGAGACGCCCGCTTGTGTGAGGGCTTGCTCAACGGCTTGCGCATATAAGTCAGCGAGTGCATTAGAGGCTAGGGCAGCGCGTGCGAGTTCATCGCGACCACTTGTATTTAAAGCAAGAAGCTCATCTTTTAGACTTGGCGTAAAGTCGACGCCAGCTCTGGAAAGAATGGTGGGGTGTCCGCTTGAGTCGAAGCGTGCCAACACGGCATCGATGCCGTCCAGGCTTGTGCCTGACATCAAACCGACATAGCAGGAGCCCGGGTTAGTCGTCACCGTAACGTTTAACGACTAGCGACGTTACTGCTTTCGGGGATTGCTTCTTGGTACTTGGCTAGTACCTGCAGCTGCTGTTGATATGGCGCGATAACTTTAGCGAACAGTGCCCGGTGCTCTGGTTCAAGCGGCTTTGAGACCGGCATATTGGCCGTGGCCTGCAGGGGATCAATCGGTTTGTCCGCCACGCGGAATTCGTAATGCAAGTGTGGACCTGTAGACCAGCCTGTCGAGCCTACATAGCCGATCAACTGACCTTGCGAAACTTTGGAGCCCGCTTTGATGCCGTCTGCGAAGCGACTTTGATGGGCATACAGTGTGGTGATCTTGCTGTGATGACGCAAAACGATTGTGTTGCCGTAACCATCGCGCCAGCCGACAAAATCTACCGTGCCGTCTGCTGTGGCGTGAATAGGTGTGCCCATCGGGGCTGCATAGTCAATGCCAGGGTGAAAACCGGACCAGGCTTGCACGCCGGCAATGGTGCGCATGCCAAATGTGGAGCTGACACGAGAAAACTTCAGCGCATTACGTAAAAAAGCACCCCGCAGGCTATCGCCCTCAAGGTTGTAGTAGCTGCCGGTTTCGCCGTCAGGGCTAAACCAGACCGCGCTGTAAGCTTTGCCGCCGTTGACGAACTCTAGTGCCAACACGCGACCAGCACCAGCGATACGGCCGCCGATACTTCTAGTCTCGTAGACAACACGGAACTGATCGCCTGGGCGCAAGCCCCTCAAGAAATCAACCTTGCTGCTCAGGACCTCTGCCATTTGAGAGGTAACCCCGTCTGGAATCCCAGCGATATCCGTTGCAGCGAACAGCGAACTACGAATTGTGCCGACCGCAACCTCTATGTGTGACTCGAGGGGCAGTTCAAGCTCTTCTGCCTTGAAGCCGGACTCGGTTGTGGAGATTTGTAGCGTTTTGGCGATGCCTTTGCCGTTGGCTTCACTATTTGGGCTGTAGATGTAGCGCACCCAGAGTAGGTTGCCATTGTGATCCGATGCCGCCTGGATGGTGCGGCCAGCAAACAACTTATAGATTGAGCGTGCTTTGGGTTCACGCGCCAGGAAATTGAGTAAATCGCCGTTGGATACGTCCACGCGCTTTAGTACCGATGCCAGCGTGTCACCAGCACGGATCCGTGTCTCAGTAATGTAGGGTGTTTCGGTTGCAGTGTGCTCTGGAGGGGTCGGGTCCGCCGGAAGCGGGAAGGGCACGACGTTCTGCACCACCCGCTGTTCGGGGATCGGCTGCTCGATCAGGTCAGTGCGTTCTGTTTGCGGTGGATGCACGACGCCAAGCGCAACCGCGCCTAGGCTGGCAACCAGCACCAAGCTAATCACCGCGCCCGGAATAAGGCTGGAGCGTCGCTCGGTAGTTTCGGAAACTGAAGGCATGTAGAGCAAATCCTGAAATAAAAACAACTGAGCCAAGGCTCTTCTCGTAGCGGCTAGACGCTAGTTTGCGTATGATGTCGGCTTCGCCAATAAGAATGTTAGCCGATTTCAGCCGGCCCAACACGGTTTTTTCCGATTTTTAGTGCATTTTTACGCTTACTTCTGTTATGTCGACCATAAAATATCCGATTACGCCAGCAATTGAGTCTAACTTGCGAATTGTTGAGCGTGGCTGTGAAGAGCTTCTCGTCAAAACAGAATTTGCTCAAAAACTAGCCCGTAGCCATGCTACGGGTGTGCCGTTGCGCGTCAAGCTCGGTCTTGACCCGACCGCCCCGGATATACATCTCGGCCACACGGTTGTGCTTAATAAGATGCGCCAGCTTCAGGATCTCGGTCATACCGTGATCTTTTTGATTGGTGATTTCACCTCCATGATCGGTGACCCGTCTGGCCGCAACAGCACCCGGCCACCTCTTACGCGTGAACAAATTGAAGCCAACGCCAAGACCTACTATGCGCAAGCCAGTATGGTGCTGGATCCTGCGCGTACTGAGATTCGGTACAACTCAGAGTGGTGTGATCCGCTCGGCGCCCGCGGCATGATCCAGTTGGCGTCGCGCTATACCGTGGCCCGGATGATGGAACGCGACGATTTCACCAAACGCTTTAAGACCGGGGTGCCAATTTCTGTGCACGAGTTTCTGTACCCCCTGATGCAAGGCTATGACTCGGTCGCGCTGAAGTCAGATCTCGAGCTTGGTGGCACCGATCAAAAGTTCAACCTGCTGGTTGGCCGTGAGTTACAAAAGGAATATGGACAGGAGCCGCAGTGCATTCTGACCATGCCTTTGCTTGAAGGGACCGACGGCGTCGAGAAGATGTCCAAGTCCAAGAACAACTACATTGGGATCGGCGAAGCGCCCGAGTCTATGTTTGGCAAGATCATGTCGATCTCTGACACGCTGATGTGGAAGTACTTCGAGCTGCTGTCGTTCCGTAGCCTGGAAGATATTGCTGCGTTGCGTCAAGAAATTGAGGGCGGTCGTAACCCCCGCGACGCCAAAGTGGCGCTCGCCCAAGAGATTGTGGGCCGTTTTCACTCCCAGCAGGCAGCCGAGGCTGCTTTGGCTGCCTTCGATGCACGTTTTCGGGACGGTGCGATTCCGGACGATATTCCTGAAGTCACGATCGCCGGTGCACCCGTGGGTGTTCTCAAACTGCTACGAGAAGCCGGTTTGGTTGCTTCTGGGGCGGAAGCGCAGCGCAACGTCGAACAGGGCGGGGTCAGAATTGATGGCGATCGCATTGAAGACAAAGCGCTTCAGTTGCCGGCTGGCACCTACGTTGTCCAGGTGGGTAAGCGCAAATTCGCCCGCGTCACAGTGACTGCGCCCGCCTAAGGGGATTGCCCCTCTCTGGGCGCAGTACACTAGTGTTATCTATTCTTTCGCCATTATTTCGCTAGGATTCTCTATGTTTGACCGCAAACTCACCCTTGACCGCGTAGACCCCGATGTTTGGGCGGCTATCCAAAAAGAAGATAAGCGCCAAGAGCAGCATATTGAGTTGATCGCATCAGAAAACTACGCTAGCCCTGCAGTGATGCAGGCCCAGGGTACTCAGATGACGAATAAGTATGCTGAAGGTTATCCAGGCAAACGCTATTACGGCGGTTGTGAGTATGTCGATATCGTGGAGCAGCTCGCGATCGATCGTCTCAAGGCACTGTTTGGTGCCGAGGCTGCCAACGTACAACCCAACTCTGGCTCGCAAGCCAACCAAGCGGTCTACATGGCTTTTCTCAAGCCAGGAGATTCCGTGTTGGGCATGAGTCTTGCCGAGGGTGGTCACCTGACCCACGGTGCTTCGGTGAATGCCTCGGGCAAACTCTACAACTTTCATCAGTACGGTTTGGATGCAAACGAAGTGCTTGACTACGATAAGGTTGAGCAGCTCGCTAAAACCCAGAAGCCAAAAATGATTGTTGCGGGTGCTTCCGCGTATTCGTTGCATATCGATTTTGAGCGCTTAGCCCGGATTGCTAAAGATCATGGCGCGCTGTTGTTGGTGGACGTTGCCCACTACTCGGGCCTGGTTGCGGGCGGTGCGTATCCAAACCCTGTGCCCCATGCAGACTTCGTGACATCCACAACCCACAAATCCTTACGTGGTCCACGTGGTGGCGTCATCATGATGAAAGCCGAGCACGAAAAAGCGATTAACTCGGCGATCTTCCCTGGCATTCAGGGCGGCCCACTGATGCACGTCATTGCTGCGAAAGCCGTTGCTTTCCGCGAAGCAGCGACACCAGAATTTAAGGCCTACGCCGCACAGGTTGTTAAAAATGCCCAGATCATGGCGCAGACGTTGGTTAACCGCGGCCTGCGCATCGTGTCTGGTCGGACAGAAAGCCATGTCATGCTCGTAGATTTACGTTCCAAAGGGATCACTGGCAAAGAAGCTGAGGCAGTGCTTGGTCAGGCGCACATCACCGTCAACAAGAACAGCATCCCCAATGACCCTGAAAAACCTTTCGTCACCAGCGGTGTGCGTTTGGGTACTCCGGCCATGACAACACGCGGTTTTAAAGAAGCAGAGGCCGAGCTCACTGGCAATCTGATTGCAGATGTTCTGGACAAGCCACGCGACGAAGCAAATATTGCCTCCGTGCGCGAGCGTGTGAATGCCTTGACGGCATCCTTTCCA
>CAIYWO010000052.1 GCA_903929925.1 uncultured beta proteobacterium
TACCAAGGGAATTCCGGCTTGTGTCATGGTTGGCGTGTCCGGAAGCTGAGGGTTGCGCGTTTCGCTTGCAACACCTAATGCTTTTAGTTTGCCCCCGCGGATCTGCGGCAATGCGGATGACATTGTTTCAAATGCATATTGAACCTGACCGGCGATCAGATCGATCATCGCTGGACCACTGCCTTTGTAGGGGACGTGGACGGCATCCACTTTCGCTAGGTCTTTGAACAGCTCTGCCGCGATGTGTTGTGTGCTGCCCGCGCCACTTGAGGCGAAATTTAATTGACCAGGTTTACTTTTGAGTAGCTTGATGAGATCTTCGACGCTGTTAACTGGGCTATTTGCTGCAACGACCAGAACGTTTGGGACAGCGCCTGTGAACGCGACAGGTACCAAGTCTTTATCGTTGTTGTAATTCAGTTTCAACAAATGTGGTGCGATGGCCTGAGCGGTCGACACTCCCATCAACATAGTTTGTTCGTCGGTAGACTTGGCTGTCAGGTCAGCAGCGAGCGTATTCGAAGCGCCGGGTTTATTCTCAACGACGACTGTCTGCCCCCACATGGGTGTGAGCTTGTCTGCTACCGCACGTGCCATCGCGTCGGTACCGCCGCCAGGCGAAGAGCCGACGAGGAGTTTTACAGGCTTGTTTGGCCATTGTTGTGCCAGCACTGGTGCGCTAGCCGACACGAGTCCAGCGAGCAGTAAGGCCCAAAATTTGATTTTCATTTCAGTCTCCAGGGTTTATTGTTTTGATAACCCAGACATACTAGAAGCTGAAATGATTCTCGTAAAATGAAACTTATTGATTCATTGATAACTAAAAGCTATCAATTTGATTTAAGCCGACCTATTTCCAAATTTCGCTGATTTCAATCAGGTTTTGATCCGGATCGCGGACATAAATAGAGTTGATTTTTGAGGTTGCACCGGTGCGCATGCCTGGCCCTTCAATAATCGGCCAGTTAACCGTCTGCAAATGCTCAATCACCTCCTGGAGCGGACGGTCTGCAATAAAGCAAAGATCGAGTGAGCCTGGTGTCGGCAGATCTGCCTTGGGCTCGAACTCCTTACCTTTGATGTGCAGGTTGATTTTTTGATTCCCAAACTTGAAGGCCTTGCGTTCGACCGGCGGGGTCCCGCCGATAAAGGACTCAAGTCGCATGCCGAGAACCCGTGTATAGAAGTCTATGCAGGCCGATTCATGCGCAGTGGTTAGAACGAGATGGTCTAGGTGATCAATCATGATGTTGGCGTAAAAATTTTGTACTCAAGCATTTTGACTAAAGCATGTATCGCTTGATTCGCTGGGGTTGGAATATTGTGCTCGATTCCCTTGCGGACAATGAGTCCGTTCAGATAATCAATTTCACTCTGTTTGCCACGCATTAAGTCCTGTGCGGTCGAAGATTTTTGACGCGGCATTGTGATGGGAATTTGTGCGTTAACTTTCATGGCCTCTTCAGCCGAAATATTAACGCCTTCCTGTTTAGCTATCAGTAAGAACTCCGCTGTTAAGGCCTCGATTAGTTTTTTAACTTCTGCTGTCTCGACCATCTGTCCGTAGTCGATCGCACCGATGGCTGATATTCCGTTGTAGGCGCAGTTCACCAGAAATTTCGCCCACAAAGCACGTTTCACATCGGGTAAGACTGCGCAGGGAACGCTTGACGCACTAAACAGTGCTGCAATCGCATTTAGGGTATCCGCCCAGTCACCTGGGGCGCCGGCCACACCGATGGCTAGTTCGCCGCGACCAACGTGTTCGACATGACCGTCGCCCGCCATGCGCGTGGCGACATAGACGACAGAGGGAAAAGTCGGATTCGAAATGGTCGCCCTGATGCGTTCGTAGTTGTCGACCCCATTTTGCAGGCTAAGAATCACGGCATCTTTTTTAATGTGAGGCGCGATGAGTCTGATCGCATCTTCAGTATCGCTGGACTTCACGCAACATAAAATCAAATCAGCATTGCTGATGTCCGCAACATCGATTGTTGCGTTCA
>CAIYWO010000053.1 GCA_903929925.1 uncultured beta proteobacterium
AAATATTTGCTGGGTCACGAGCGGAGTGGGATTGCTGGAATTGGGCACTGTCACCGCGAACTTGCGATTTTGAAGGCCTTGGCTGAGCGTATGATGGCCAGCGGTGAGTCGGTCAGTTTGAATCCTCGCGTGCGCGATGCGATTAATCGGGTTGAGGCCCAAGTCCTTGCTCTGGAGATGATGGTGTTGCGCGTTGCAACGGATGACACCACCGAGCCAGGCCCTAAGGCATCGATACTCAAAATTCGTGGCTCTGAGTTGCAAATGGAACTCGCAAAGTTGCAGATGCAAGTTGCCGGCGCAGAGTCCTGGCCCTATGACCCGG
Source organism: uncultured beta proteobacterium (assembly GCA_903929925.1). Taxonomy (GTDB): domain Bacteria; phylum Pseudomonadota; class Gammaproteobacteria; order Burkholderiales; family Burkholderiaceae_B; genus Zwartia. The sequence goes on from CAIYWO010000053.1 coordinate 326, forward strand.
AATGGATGTTTGCTGATTCCGCGTTTCATGGGCCTGGTCCAGAGTACGCCGCCGCCGCAGCCGCTGCGTATTTCGACATGCGTAAAACGGCGATTTACGGTGGAACCAATGAGGTTCAGAAGGGCATCATTGCCAAGCAGATTATCGGGGTTTAGGACATATCATGGACTTTTCATATTCAGAAGAACAGCGCATGCTGACCGACAGCCTGAGACGGTTGGTTGCGGACGAGTGGACGCGTCCCAAACGTCGTGCTCGCCTCGGTGGACTTGATGCCGGAGCTTGGGGCAGTCTCGTTGAACTGGGCATGGGCGGCCTGATGGTCTCCGAAGAGTTTGGAGGGTTTGGTGAATCGCCTGCCACGATGCTGGCTGTACACCAAGAGTTGGGTCGCGGCTTAGTTAGCGAGCCCACGATTTCGAGTGCGGTGATGGCTGTCACGTTATTGAACAATTCTGATTGTCAGGCGCTCAAGCAGCGGTGGTTGTCTGCGCACGCAGAAGGCGAAGCTGTGCTTGCTGTGGCCTGGCAGGAGGCGGGTGAGCGTGACGCGCAACGGCCGCTTTGCACTCGTGCAACGGCGCTTGCGGATGGCTATGCCTTAGATGGACAAAAGATACTTGTGTGGCATGGCGCGGCAGCTGATGGCGTAATCGTATCGGCGCTCTTGGATGGCGAGCCTGCCTTATTCATGGTCGAGCAAGGCGCACAGGGTTTGTCTTGTGAAGACTTTCCAACGTTTGATGGAGGTCGTGCGGCCACGTTGCGCTTTGATCGTGTTGCTGTATCAAAGGAACAGTTGATTGCGAAAGGTGCCCGCGCACAAGACTTGCTTGCGCTGGCGATCGACTTTGGTATCACTGCACTTTGTGCGCAAGCCTGTGGTGCGATGGCGGCCTTGACCGACACGACCATTCAGTATTTGAAAACAAGAAAACAGTTTGGTCAGCCACTAGCAGCGTTTCAGGTTTTGCAGCATCGACTGGGTGACATGCTGATTCAGTCTGAGATGGGTCTGTCGATGACCTATGCCGCAACCATCGGGCTGGCAGAGCAAGATCCAGTCAAGCGTGCACAGCTGGTGTCAATGGCAAAAATTGAGGTGGCTACAGCAGCACGCTTTGTCGGCGAAGCTGCTGTGCAGTTGCACGGTGGTATGGGTGTGACTGACGAGCTCGAGGTAGGTGATTTTTTTAAGCGATTGACCTATGTCGACATATTGCTGGGCGATACCAACTACCACTTGCAGCGTTTGCAGGACTTAACGGTTTAAAGATCAAGGATGATGTATGTCTAGTACTGACCTGAGCGCTTGGCTTGGTAAACAACAAACAGTTGTGGATCGGATGGACCCCGGTCATGCGGCACGCATCGCGGTAACGCTTGGGGATCTAATCCCTGAAGTAGGCATGCGGCTCTCGCCCTTGTGGCATTGGGCATTCTTTTTGGAAACCGTGCCGATTGCGCAAACAGGCTTAGATGGCCACCCAGCGCGCGGAAGTTTCTTGCCGCCTGCCGATAATCGCAACCGTATGTGGGCGGGTGGGCGCGTCAGTTTTGATGGTGCCTTGGAAGTGGGTGTCGAAGCCCGCAAGACGTCAACGGTTACCGCGATCCAAGAGAAAAAGGGTCGCACAGGATCTTTGTTATTCGTCACAGTCAAACACGACATTGAGCAAAAGGGAAAGCTGGTGGTGAGCGAGGAGCAGGACATCGTCTACCGTGAACCAAGTCCGCCGAAACTACAAGGCACTGAGCCTGCTCCGCCATCGCAGTGGAGTGAGCCAGTCGATCCTAGCCCAGTGTTGCTGTTTCGATATTCCGCCGTGACCTTTAATAGTCACCGGATTCATTACGATCATCCGTATGTCACCCAGACTGAAGGTTACCCAGGCTTGGTCATTCATGGGCCACTCATCGCAACAATGATGTGCCGCGCTTTCGCGCATGCGCATCCAAAGGCTTCGGTTAAGCACCTTGCTTATCGGGGCCTGCGTCCTCTGATTGCTCCGAAAGGTTTTTCTGTGGCAGGCACGGTGGTGGCGCCAGGTGAGGCCAAGCTCTGGGCTGAACAAGATGCGACGTTGGCGCATCAGGCTGAATTGAGGTTTGAAGCATGAAGAATGTGAAGCCACGCCCGTTGGATGGGGTGACTGTTGTCAGTCTTGAGCATGCGATCGCTGCGCCATTTTGTACGCGACAGCTTGCCGACATGGGCGCGCGGGTCATTAAGGTAGAGCGTCCCGGCGTTGGAGACTTTGCGCGCAAATACGATGAACGTACGCACGGAATGGCATCGCACTTTGTCTGGACCAATCGCTCAAAAGAGAGCTTGACTCTGGATTTAAAGCACGAGCAAGCAGGACCCATTTTGAATGAGCTCTTGGGTCAAGCCGACGTTCTGGTCCAAAACCTTGCCCCGGGTGCTGCCGCACGCATGGGCTTGTCGTTTGAAGCGTTGCATAAAAAATTCCCTCGCTTGATTGTCTGTGATATTTCAGGATATGGGGAGGGTGGTCCCTACGAGACAAAGAAAGCGTATGACTTACTCATTCAAAGTGAGAGTGGTTTTATCTCTGTGACAGGATCAGAGGATGCGCCCGCAAAAGCCGGTTGTTCGATAGCCGATATTGCGGCTGGATCCTACGCGTATTCGAGTATTCTGAACGCACTACTTCTGCGTCATCAAACAGGCTTGGGTAGTCATTTGGATGTCTCGATGCTTGAGAGTATGGTCGAGTGGATGAGTTTCCCGTTGTACTACGCGATCGATGGTCAACAGCCGCCGCCACGCGCAGGTGCTGCACATGCGACGATCTACCCGTACGGGCCCTTTCCAGTAGGCGATGGAAGTAACGTTATGTTGGGTTTGCAGAACGAGCGTGAGTGGCAAGTTTTTTGCGACAAGGTGCTTGGTCAGCCAGATCTGGCAACAAACCCGAAGTATGACTCCAATCCTAAACGCGTCGCAAACCGCGAACATTTGCGGGGTTTGATTGTTGGTGCGTTTTCAAAAATGAGCATTGACCAGGTTGTGCAGGCGCTCGAAGAGGCACAAATTGCAAATGCGCGTGTCAACGAGATGAAGGACGTGTGGTCACATCCCCAGCTGCAGGCACGAGAGCGCTGGACGCAGGTTCAAAGCCCAGTGGGTGCGTTGCCAGCGTTGTTGCCGCCTGCAACCAGCAATCAGTTTGAGGCGCGAATGGATCCAATCCCTGCGATCGGTCAACATACGCTGGCCATCCTCAAGCAACTCGGTGTGAGCGACGAGGTTGTAGCGACGCTGCAAGCGGACAAAGCAATTTGAACGATGCCGCTGAGGGCAGTGCTTAGGCCATGGGTAAAAGGCTTTGGTCTTGGCACAGCTCCAGAAGCGTTTCGACATAACCTTGCGCCAACCTGATATTGCCCGCTATATCGTGCAGTGGCTGTAAAACGAAGGCACGCAGATGCATGCGCGGGTGGGGGATGGTGAGCGTTGGGCTCTCTAGCGTCATGTCGTCGTACAGCAAAAGGTCCAAGTCCAAGGTTCGTGGTGCATTGATGTACGGACGTTCCCGACCGTGCCATTGCTCAATCTTTTGTAAGCAGGCGAGCAACTGCTGTGGGTTGAGCGAAGTACGAATGCTTGCCACGGTGTTGACGTAGTTTGGCCCGCTCGAGTCAATTGGTGCACTTGAGTAAAGTCTCGCCACTTTTTCGATTTCGATATGAGGCTCTGCCGCAAGGTCTCTTAATGCTGCATGCACGGTCTCTCGGGCAGCGCCGAGATTTGCGCCAAGACCGATATACGCGAGTGCTGGCATGGCGCGCAACGTCACTCTTGCGGAGTGCGGTTGTTCGACTTGTCGCCGCTCGCGGGGGTGCGTCGACGTCGACGGGTTCGGCTACGCGGCGCTGTTGTGCTCGCTTCCTTGGGAAGGCGGCTAAGTTCCTCGAGCATGGCTGCTCGACCGGAATCATCCGAATTTGCGAGATCCAT
>CAIYWO010000054.1 GCA_903929925.1 uncultured beta proteobacterium
CAGCGACGTGCCCTTCGACACAACGGGGTCTGGCACAGATTATCGCGTCATACCGGAGGATGTGAATCCTGCGGATCTGGTGATGAGTCACTTATCTGTCAATTTTGATCGCTCTGGGTTTCAGTCCGATGCAAATATTGTGTTTCCGCTCGCGCGTTTAAAAGAGTTGGCGGCACAACAATATATTGGATCCGTCGCGCGCTTCCATTACTCCTTTATGGGGGCGATCTGGCCGATCACTAAGTATGAAGCCAAAGCGCGTGAGCTCGCTGCTCTGCTGAAAGCCGATGGCGTGGATGCGGTAGTGCTCTCTCCGGTTTGACCGCTATGTACGTGCGCCGTGAGCGCCGTCGGCCGTTATCTCGAAGAGCAAGGCATACCCACCGTTCAAATCAGTCTTATCAGAGAACACACTGCTGCCCTGAAGGCGCCCCGTGCGCTGTGGGTGCCTTTTATGCTGGGCAGACCTTTTGGTGTCCCGAACGATGCTGCCTTTCAGACGCGTGTATTGAAGAGTGCGCTCAATTTAATTGCTCGCGTAGACGGTCCGGTCTTGGAGGACTTCCCTGAAGATGCGCCGCCAGATCGTCTCGGACTAGAAGATCATCAACTTGTTTGTCCAGTGAGCTTCCCGGGCCCCGGGCGTGACGGCTCCATCGCACAGCGTCTGTCCGATGAAGTTGCACAGTTAACTGCTTGGCACGAGTTAAGTGTGCTTGCCAGAGGGCGAACAACACTTGGCGTGACAGGCGCTTCGCCCCAAGAGCTTGTGGCTTTCATTGTCTCTTGGCTGGGTGAGGACCCCCAACGTGTTCTAAAGGACCCTGCAATGGCGCCAGCGGTCGCGTTGAAGTTTGCGACCGACGAGTTGAAGTCGTTCTATTACGAAGCTAAGGCGATGCAGCCGGGTGGGCACACCTCAGATTCGATTTTGCGGTGGTTCTGGCTGGAAACCTGCGCAGGGGAGGCTTTTCTAGCTTTGCGCAAAAGGCTGGGTCAGGAAACAGACCCGTCTTTCAAGGGGTTGGCAACTTTGAGCATGGTGCCTAGAGTGGTGTTGGCCATGCTCTAGAGGTTAAGCTTAACTTAATTTTTAATTCCCGTTGCGATCGAGATGACTGTCTTACAGATGCAGCGGTGAGCCATTCCTCATTGGGGCGGGTGACAGTTTTTGTGAGCATTGGCAGAGGCTCGCGCAATGCGAGTCGCTATACTTGCCGATTATTTGCCGAATAAGCTTTGCTTAAATCGCGGCAACAGTTTACCTGCGTCTTCAAAAAATGCTCACTCTGGTTTTTAGGTCAGATGCCTCATAATAACTTAAGAAAAGCTTCCGATGCGGATGCGTCGGTAACGCTTGCCGGCAGCCCGGCTGATCTTCGCCCCTTAACAGGCGCCCAGCAAAATATTTGGTTTCATCAGCAGTTAGATTTGCAATCTGCTGCGTACCATTTGTCCTATTACTGCAGCCTCAACGGAGAGCTCGACGCAGCCCGTTTAGCTACTGCTGTCAATTATGCAATTGCAACAATTGAGCCACTTCGAGCGCAATTTGTTGTGAAAGAAGGGAAACCTTACCAGCGCACGCAGACTCATATTGCGACCCGGCTACAAGTCGTTGATTTGAGCCATTCCGTCGACCCCGATCGGCTAGCGCACGATGAGATGCGCGAGTTGCAAGCAAAGCAATTGCATTTGGAAAATGGAGAGGTTTGTCGTTTTGTATTGTTCAAGCTAGCTCCGCGTAGATGGATCTGGCAGTGGGTGGTTCATCACATATGTTTAGACGGTGTTGGGGCTGAGGTGCTCATTCAAACCGTCTCCAAAGCGTATAGAGATAATCTTACTTCTACGGATGTAGCGTCCAGAGCCTCGAGCCCTGACGCAATCTCCTGGTCACAAGCGATTGAGGAGGACTACGCCTACTCGCAAAGCGATCAGTGGGCCAAAGATCGTGCGTATTGGGATAGAAAGCTTCAGGACTTAGACAGTCCCGCATCGATGTCCGATCAAGAGATCGACGAGCTGTACATCGGTCAACCTCATCGTGTTTTCGCCGAGTTGCCTCGTGCTGAGTTCATGGCTTTGCTCGAATGCGGACGCGCAGTGTGCGGGAGCGCTTACACCTTATTCTCTAGTGCGGCACTGATCTATCTCGCCAAGCTCTGCGGCAAAGAGGATTTGACAATCAGTGTACCGACCTCAGGCCGACAAAAAAATTCCCGAGGTGTACCTGGCACTCTTGCGAACCAGGTGCCGCTTCGAGTCAAAGTGGCCTTTGATCAGACCGTCACGGATTTGATGATCTCGGCTGCGAATGAGCTTAAGGACGGACTCGCGCACAATAGGATGCCGTTTCGAGAAATTCACTTAATGCGTCGGCAACAGGGTTTGCCGATTGCCTCTAGTGTCAACATCAATTTAGTCAGCTTCAATTACCTTGCGGATTTTGGGTCTGTAAAGGGATCCTTTCGGATGATTGGTACAGCTGCTGTCGCGGATGTGTCGTTGAATATTTGGGATCAGCGTGATGACGGCCCTGTGCAGTTTGCTTTTGAATACAACCCTGAGCGTTATAGCTCACTGCAAGCCAGTGACCATCTAGATAATCTGTTGAGTTTGTTTTGTACGCTGCCTTTGAACTTACAGACCAAAGTCGGTCAATTAGCGTTGTTGTCACCCATCAAAAGAGATGAGCTGATTCGTGCATCTCGAGGCTTGGTGGATCCCCAGGTTAGTTGCTCTCTGTCTGAGCTGTTTGAAATGGGAGCAAATACCTATGCTTCCCAAGTTGCAGTTATCCATGCAAGTGACGAGATTTCGTATGGAGAGCTGCATTCAAAGTCAGCGCTTGTTTCGGACAGACTGAACGAGCTTGGAGTGGGACCTGGCGACACGGTCGCGATGATGCTTGAGCCATCTATTCCTATGATTGCGGTCATGTTGGGAATAATAAAATCAGGCGCTGCTTATCTCCCAATTGACCTGTCTTATCCGAAAGATCGCATCGACTACATCTTGAAGGATAGCGCGGCCTCCGTCGTTTTGTCGCATGAGGATGCCATCAGGCGCTTGGATTTGATGTCGATGGCAGGTTTTGAGGACAGCGGAGGCATCGACCTCGGTTCATTGCTAATTCAAGTCGTTAGAACGCGTCCAAACGGAGAGCCCGGGTTAAGTCATGAATCGAAGCTTAAGTTAGCGGATAGGCAGGATACGTATGCACAACATGTTGAGCAGCTCGCCTATGTAATCTATACGTCGGGTAGCACAGGAATGCCTAAGGGCGTTGCAGTCGTGAACCGTGGCGTCGTTAATATGGTGCTTGGTCAAATTTTGTCGTTTGACATCAAGCCCGGCGATCGTGTCTTTCAGTTTGCGTCTCTTGCATTTGATGCGAGTGTGTCCGAAGTGTTTACCGCTTTGTGTGCGGGCGCTATATTGGTACTACCGCCGACTGTGGATCGTAACGAATTGTCATCTCGGCTGCCTGAGGTTTGTCGGGAATTCGCGATCACACACATCACCGTCCCCCCGGTATTGCTCTCTATATTCGATTCCAATTCTTTTCCAACTGTAGAGACTTTGATCGTTGCCGGTGAGGCTTGCGCTCCTGCAGTCGTGTCTAAGTTTGCTGGCCAGCACAGAATGTTGAATGCTTACGGGCCAACAGAAGCGAGTGTCTGTGCGTCAATTAGCGATCCATTGGATGCGCTCATGGATGGGCCTCAAGCGAAAGCGCCCGTGCCGATTGGTCATCCGATATGGAACACGCAGTTATACATACTTGATGCGTGTTTGGAGCCTATGCCCGAGGGAGTGGTGGGTGAGCTCTATATTGCTGGTGATGGACTGGCGCGAGGTTACCTAGGTCGCCCTGGTTTAAC
>CAIYWO010000055.1 GCA_903929925.1 uncultured beta proteobacterium
GATTCCGGGACGGACAATGCCCGGCGGCAAGCTAGGAACGATTCCAGGCGTAGTGCCCTCTTTAATCGGTGAGATCAAGGGCTGTGCATTTAAGGATCGTTGCTCGCTTGCGCAAGAACGCTGCAGTGGCGATATTCCCTTACGACACAATGCGCAAGGGCAACAATGGCGTTGCATTCATGAACACGCGGAGGTCGCGGCATGAGCGCACTGATTCAAACGACAGATTTACAGCGCACCTTCACGGTTAGTGCTGGCCTGTTCAAACCAAAGCAAACCCTTCACGCTGTGAATGGCGTTGATCTATGCGTCAATCGCTCAGACGTTTTGGGTGTCGTGGGCGAGTCGGGCTGTGGCAAGTCGACGCTTGCACGTATGTTGCTTGGGCTGACGCCCCCCACACGCGGCAGTGTGCAGATCGACGGGCAGGATATCAGCAAGATTGATCGCCGAGAGCTTGCCCGCCGTGTGCAGCCGATTTTTCAAGACCCATACTCCTCATTGAACCCACGACGTACGATCGCGTCCATCGTATCCTTCCCGCTTGATGTGTTGGGCGTTGGCTCGCCCGCAGAGCGACGTAACAAGTCGTTGGAGATGCTTGAGCGTGTTGGTTTGCCAGCACGCTACGCAAACAATACGCCGGGCCAGCTATCAGGCGGTCAACGACAACGCGTTGCGATCGCACGTGCGCTTGTGATCAATCCTGAAATTGTTATTTGTGATGAACCTACATCTGCGCTTGACGTGTCCGTACAGGCGCAAATATTGAATCTTTTGTTAGACCTGCGCAAAGAGTTCAATCTGACCTATGTGTTCATTAGCCATAACTTGGCAGTTGTCGAGCACATCGCCACGCAGGTAGCCGTTATGTACTTGGGTCGTGTCGTTGAGTTGCGACAAACTGCGCAACTCTTTAAAGATCCGCACCACCCCTACACCCAAGCACTGCTAGCCTCGGTATTGACACCAGAGCCTGGGCTCGGCATTCCAGATACGGGCCTAGGACTTTCGTTCCCGGACCCGCTGCATCCGCCATCGGGCTGTGCGTTTCACCCTCGCTGCGCCCAGCGCAAGCCCGAGTGCTCAGTCACACACCCAGCCCTCAGGCGTGATGCCCAAGGCGAGGTTGCGTGCCATCTTTACCCATCGAACCGGTAATCAAACGCCCAGTAGTACTGCCACGTCGTATACGAAAACTGTCGCGAAAACGAGGACACGAGGTCAGACAGTTCGAGCTCGGTTGGGTAATTTTTTAAGACCTTATGCGTTGATCCGTCTGCAAGTGGTCGTGTTTGGTAGGTATTGCCTGCCGCATCACGATCCGATAGAGGTGTACTGTTGCCCTCAACGTACAAGTTATCCAGAAATATGACGCGTGCGCCTGGGTTGAGGAACCCGTTGAGGTAGCTCAAATAACCAGGCAGTTTTTCTAGCGGTATATGCGAAAACCAAAAGCCCGCGAAGACAGCATCAAACTTCTGCCCCGCAAGTGGCATCTGATAGGCATCACCAACCACCCAATCCACACCCGCGCATCCAGCTCGACTTTTTGCAATCGAAAAGGTCTCTTGTGATGCGTCCAAAGCGACCACACGCTTTGCAACGGGCGCAATGAACTGCGTCCAATAACCTGTCCCGGCTGCAACTTCTAGAACTTCAGCATCGGCAAATTTCGGCGGCAACCATTGCTCGATGGCACGTAGGTCTTCTTGTCGCTCGGGCTTAGCGTAGATCTTGTCATACTCTTTGGCCCGAGCCGCGTAATAGTCTTTCATTTCTATCGACATAAAACGCCTTACTTCATCGCAGCGACTAAAGGCTTTAGCTCTTCACGGATGACTTCAAGCGACTTGGTGAATTCAGCACCTGGCATGTAAGCCAAGACAGCTGCGTCGTTTTTAACGGTCGCCACAAAGGCGGGATCTGCAATCGTATCTTTGATGGCTTGCTGAAACCGATTAGCGATATCATCGGGTAACGCTTTTGGACCTGCAATCGCACGCTCTGATGTCACACGCACTTTAAGTCCTGCTTCGTAGATTGTTGGGACGTCAGGAATCGCTGACACACGTGTCGGATTCATGACTACCACGGGCGTGATGGTTTTCATATCACCGTAACCGGCCAAGTACTCACCCACGCTGGCAATCGCAAAGTCGACGTGCCCACCAATCAACGCACTCTTAAACTCACCAGCACCTTTGAAAGCGATGTCAGTGCCTTTTACGTTCGCAGCCGATTCGATCTTAAGCAGAGCCTGATGTCCACTTGTACCGCGACCGCTTGTCGCAAAAGACAAAGAACCTGGATCCTTTTTAAGCGCCTCAAGAATCGCCGGGATTGTTCGGAATTTTGCATCCGAGCGCACCATCAAGACGGCTGGGTCATCAACAACGCGCGCGATGATACGTACATCGTCGGTTTTATAAGAAGCCTGCTTATACATAGGAATAAACACAAAGCCCGGCACGTTGATAAAACCTACTGTGTAGCCATCAGGCTTGGCACGGGCCAAATACGCAGTGGAGATTTCACCGCCAGCACCAGGCTTATTGACAACAACAATGCGTGTTTTGCCACCAAGTTTTTTTCTAAAAATGGGACGAGTGCACGTGCCATCAAATCCGTCCCGCCTCCGGGTGCAAAACCGACAACTAACTCGATCGTTTGGTCCTCTGGCCATGCAGCCATACTAGGCGCACATAAAACACTTAGTGCTACCGCTGCCGACCAAGCTTTAATTTTGCGAAGAGACATGGATTTTCCTTTGAACATGTTGTCCTACTATAAGCCCATCATACCGGCAAAGGCAAAGCCGTCTTGTAGCGCACCTGTTTTAGTGCAAAACTCGAACGAATTTTTTCAATGCCAGGAATCGGTGTGAGTTGCTCGAGAATAAACTTCTCGAGAGCGCCAATGTCTGCGACCGCGACACGAATTAAGTAATCACTATCGCCGGTCATCAGATAGCACTCCATCACTTCGTCATGCTCGCTGATGCGTTGTTCGAAATGAGCAAGTGCCTCTTTGCTCTGACTTTTCAAACTGATATTGATGAATACGTTCAGACCCAGTCCCAAGGCTGCCGCGTTCGTCAGCGCAACATACCGATCAATTACACCGGCTGCCTCAAGGGCCCGCACACGCGCTAGGCATGGGGATGGGCTTAAGTGAATGCGCCGCGCGAGTTCTATGTTCGAAAGAGCGCCGTCGTTTTGCAACTCAGCCAGAATCTTTAAATCAATAGAATCTAAGTTAATCATGCTGTTTTTATTATTAATAAAAGCATTAAATTCTGAAATTATAGGCTTTTGTTACAAAATTAGGCATCTCATGCTGTGCGGAAGTATTTAGAATGCTACATATTCAATCATCAAAGCTCACTCCACGCATGAACGCCTCTATCGACCCCCGTATTAGCTCCTGGCTTGACCGCTTACCCGACACAGACGCTACGGAAACCAAGGAATGGCAAGAAGCCTTCCGTGCCGTGCTCGAACAAGCGGGACCAGAACGCGCAAAATTCTTGCTCGATGAGCTTGTGCGCACAGCGCACACCTCCAAGCTCGGCTGGCATCCGGACCTGAACAGTCCTTACGTCAACACCATCTCTGTCGATCAACAGCCTGCCTTCCCAGGCGACCTGGCTATTGAAGAGCGTCTGGCATCTATCATGCGCTGGAACGCGTTAGCAATGGTCGTACGCGCCAATCAGGCGTATGGTGAACTCGGTGGTCACATTGCCAGTTACGCCAGCGCAGCCGACTTATTTGAAACGGGCTTCAATCACTTCTTTGAGGCCCGTCGCGGCACAGGGCCCGGCCAACACCGCGGGGACTTAGTTTTCTTCCAACCCCACAGCGCTCCGGGCGTGTATGCACGCGCCTTTCTTGAAGGCAGACTGAACGAACGCGACCTCGAGCACTACCGCCAAGAAATCCAAGCAACGGAGCAAGGCGCACAAGGACTATCCAGTTACCCACACCCCTGGTTGATGCCTGATTTTTGGCAGTTCCCAACCGGGTCGATGGGCATCGGGCCGATTAGCTCGATCTATCACGCGCGCTTCATGCGCTACCTGACGCACCGTAACCTTCTCGACTGCTCGAACCGTAAGGTCTGGGGCGTCTTTGGCGATGGCGAAATGGATGAACCAGAATCCATGAGCGCTCTCACCTTAGCCGCGCGCGAAGGCCTCGATAATCTGGTGTGGGTCGTGAACTGCAACCTGCAACGCCTCGATGGTCCCGTGCGCGGCAACGGCCGCATCATTGATGAGCTAGAAAAACTCTTTACGGGTGCTGGCTGGAATGTCATCAAGCTGGTGTGGGGCAGCGACTGGGATGGTCTCTTCGCACGCGACATCACGGGTGCCCTCACGCGCGCCTTCGCCGACACGGTAGACGGTCAAATGCAAACCTTCGCAGCCAAAGATGGGCGCTTTAACCGCGACAACTTCTTTGGCCAAAACGAAGAGCTCGCCCGCCTGGCGCAAGGAATGACAGACGAGCAGATCGACAGGCTCAAACGTGGTGGACATGATCTGGTCAAGATTCATGCAGCCTATGCCGCTGCCGCGAACCATAAAGATCAGCCCACCGTGATTTTGGCGCACACCAAAAAAGGCTACGGGATGGGTAGCGCTGGTCAAGGCAAAATGACCACACATAGCCAAAAGAAGTTTGATGAAACTGATTTGCTCGAGTTTCGCAATCGTTTCAACCTGCCCTTAACGGATGAGCAGGCTACCTCATTAAGCTTCTACAAACCCGAGCCTGACAGCCCAGAAATGAAATATCTGCAGGCACAGCGTCGGAGCCTCGGTGGTTACCTGCCGAAGCGTGAAACCGGCTGCGAAAAAATTAATGTGCCTGCAATTGAGCAACACAGCGGCTTTGCACTGAAAGCAGACGGCAAAGAAATGAGCACGACCATGGCGTTCGTGCGGATGCTGGGCAACTTACTGAAAGATACAGAGCTTGGTCCACGCATTGTGCCGATCGTAGCCGATGAAGCACGCACCTTCGGGATGGCCAACCTCTTTAAACAGGTTGGTATCTATTCCAGCGTCGGCCAGCGCTATGCGCCAGAGGATATTGGTTCAGTACTGAGCTATCGCGAAGCCTTGGATGGTCAGATCCTTGAAGAAGGGATTTCTGAGGCCGGTGCTATCGCGAGCTGGACTGCTGCAGCAACGAGCTACAGCGTGCATGGTTTGGCGATGCTGCCGTTCTATATCTATTACTCCATGTTTGGCTTCCAACGTGTCGGAGACCAAATCTGGGCAGCGGCGGATCAACGGCCGCGCGGCTTCTTATTGGGCGCAACCTCGGGCCGTACAACGCTCGGTGGTGAAGGTCTACAGCATCAAGATGGTTCGAGCCACCTGCATGCCGCAACGATTCCAAACTGCAAAGCGTACGACCCAGGGTTTGCAGGCGAAATGGCGGTGATCGTGGACCAGGGCATTCGCGAAATGATGATTGAGCAACAGGACGTTTTTTATTACGTCACGCTCATGAACGAGAACTATGCACAGCCTAGCCTGCCTGAGGGGGTTCGCGAAGGAATCCTCAAAGGCTGCTATCTGTTCAATACCTATCGCGCAACGAAGGAAACCAGTTGCGTGACACTCTTGGGCTCAGGAGCAATTCTGACTGAGGTCATTAAAGCCGCAGAACAGCTTGCTGCACAGGGTGTGACCGCTTTTGTTTATAGTATTACCAGCTGGAGCGAGCTCGCACGCGACGGTGTTGCCTGCGAAAAAGCAATGCTCAGCGATGAGACAAACCTTGGCACAACACCTTATCTCTATCAACAGCTCGAGAGCAGCCAAGGGCCCATCATCGCTGCAACGGATTATGTGCGCGCCTTACCTGAATCGGTGCGTGCCTATGTGCCAGCTGGACGTCGCTATTTGACGCTTGGTACCGATGGCTTCGGCAGAAGCGATACACGTGCGGCGCTCAGATCCTATTTTGGTGTCGATGCAGCAACGATTTCACGTGCTGCACGACGTGCCTTGAAATGACAGC
>CAIYWO010000056.1 GCA_903929925.1 uncultured beta proteobacterium
CGTGCCAAGTCAGCAACCCATACTAAGAATAGAGGGCAGCTGCGGATAAAGGCTTGGTTCGCTGCAAACTGTGAGAGGCGGTCTTTACGCTCTTGATCTTGCACCGCAACAACGCTCCAGGTCTGCAAATTAGAGGAAGTGGAGGCAGACTGCGCTGCGGCCACCAGCAGTTCAGCGGTATTGGGCGCTAAGGGTTCGTTGGTAAACGCGCGCACGGAGCGGTGCTGCATGAGTGTTTCGAGCGTTGGATTCAACGCATCCAACACGGAAGGGTTGTTGCCGTAACGTGCTTGCAGCAGAGAGGCGAGCGTGGCGTGTGAGTGCTGTGTCATGTGCGTAGGTACCGTTGGTCAAGAAAAAGGTTTATTCCAGTGTCGATAAGCATACCTTGGGTTACAGTTAACACCAAGATGTTCTGAAAAATTGCGGGGATTGTCCTTTGGCAACGACGAGATTGGGTGCATTTGCAATCGAACGGATAGTCGATCTTGAGCTTTCTTACGCTGCGGCGAGCCACTTTTTTCCTGACCTGACGCCTGAGATGCTCGCAATCTGCCAGCGCGAGTTTGAGCCAGGTCAATTGACGGCAGATGGTCGTCTTGAAATGAGTTTTCATTCTTTTGTGATTAAGACGGGGCGCCATGTGATTGTGGTGGACACCTGCTGTGGGAATCACAAACAAAGACCCTTGCGGCCTGCATTTCATCAAATGGACACTGGTTATCTGGGTGCCCTAGCGCGCGCACAGGTCAAACCTGAAGAGGTGGACTTCGTGATGTGCACCCACCTACATTGGGACCACGTGGGTTGGAACACACAGCTCGTGGACGGTCGATGGTGTCCGACTTTTCCGAATGCGAAATACATCATGTCAAAAATTGAATATGAGCATTGGGATCGTGCTTACCGAAGCGGCGTAAAAGACACGCATACGCAGGCGTTTGAAGATAGCGTGGATCCGATTGTGCGGGCGAAGCAGGCAGTGCTGGTGGATAACGATTATGAGCTTGATGACGGCATTGCGCTTGAGGCATGTCCTGGACACTCGCCGGGAAATTGTGTCATCAACCTCTCATCCCAGGGGCAACGCGGCGTGATGACAGGAGATGTGTTGCACCATCAGATTCAACTACGTTACCCACAAATGTCGACGATTGCAGATGATGATCCAAACCTGGCGCGTAAGACACGTATCGCATTAATTGAACGGCACGCAGGAACCGGGAACTTGATTTTTCCTGCGCATTTTCCAAACCCCAGTGTCGGACGGATTGAAGTGAATCAAACTGGCGGATTTCGATTCGATACACATGAACGCTGATGCCGCGCGCCGTCGTAAGGCGATTTTGTTGCTCGCTCTGCTCGTTTTGATCTGGGGGGTGAACTGGGTCGTTGCAAAAATGTCGCTGGCCTACATCTCTCCGATATGGGTCACCGCACTACGTTTGTTGCCTGCCTGCGTATTGTTTTTTTCATTATGTTTGTTTACCGGTCGCTTGAAAGTGCCTGTTCGTGCGGATCTGCCCGTTGTATTTTCAATTGGCCTATTGCATATGGTGGGTTTCTCTGTATTGGTCAGTATCGGTATTCAGTACATGACTGCAGGAAAATCAATTGTCTTGGCGTATACAACACCTCTCTGGGTATTACCCGCTGCTTGGTTTTTCCTTGGTGAAAAACTCACGCGTCGCAAGTTGACTGGATTAGTGGTCGGCATGCTTGGACTTGTTTTGCTCTTGCAGCCAGGCGAGCTCGATTGGTCTGATCGCGATGTGTTGATTGGGCATGGGTTCGTACTGCTCGCAGCCTTGTTGTGGGCCGGATCCATTGTCTATGGTCGTGCGCACAAGTGGGTGACCCCACCTTTCGCGTTATTGCCCTGGCAGATGCTCGTTGGCGGCTTGACGCAGTTAGTCCTTGCGTTGGCAATCGAGGGCTTGCCTCAGATCAAGTGGTCCGTCGAGTTCCTTTTGTTAGTGGGTTTCAATTGTTTGTTGGGTAATGGACTTGCCTATTGGCTCATGAATGTTGTGAGCCGAGATCTGCCTGCAAGTGCGGTTTCGATGGGCTTATTGGGTGTTCCAGTCATTGGACTTGTTTGCTCTAGTCTTGTGCTGGATGAAACACTTGGACCTGCGTTGTTGATTGCTGCGGCGTTGATTATTTTTGGAATTATTTTGGGCACGACGACCCCAAGGAAAGAGCATGAACAAAAATGACATCCCTAAACCTCCGTCAGATGCTGAGCTAGGCTTTGCACCCGATGAAGATGCACCGATTCCCTACATGAAGCGGACTCGAGATTGGTACCTTGCGCTAGGCTATGGAAACCCGTATCGCTGGGCGCATTACGTTGAGGTGCCATTTACTCCCTTGGCTCAGCCACTCGCGCAGACGACGGTCGCGCTTATCAGTACCGCGTCACCTTACGATCCCACCAAAGGGGAACAAGGCGTTGGTGCACCGTATAACGCCGAGGCGAAGTTTTATAAGGTTTACTCGGGCGATAGCTCGGTTGATCACGATGTGCGGGTGTCGCACGTGGCGATTGATCGAAAGCACACGACTATGGAAGACCGCAATACATGGTTTCCATTGCCAGCGTTGCGCGCTGCCGTCGCAAAAGGTCGAATCGGTCGTCTGGCAAAAAACTTTTTTGGTGTGCCAACGAACCGCAGTCAACGTCATACCCTAGAGGTAGACTGCCCTGAGGTCTTGCGGCGTTGCCGCGAAGACGGCGTTCAGGCTGTGGTGCTTGTCCCAAATTGCCCGGTGTGTCATCAAACACTGAGCCTGGTCGCACGCTACCTTGAGGCAGCAGGTATCCCGACGGTATTACTCGCTTGCGCGAAAGATATTATCGAGCACTGTGGTGTCCCACGAGCCATGTTCAGCGACTTTCCGTTGGGAAATGCGGCTGGCAAACCGAAGGATCCCGCGTCGCAGGCGGCAACCTTGGAGCTTGCGTTGCGCACGCTTGAGTCTGCACCTGCGGCACGTACCACGGTGCAATCGCCTCAACGCTGGAGCGAGTCGCACGCGTGGAAGCGTGATTACTCTAATGTGGAATGCGTCAGCCCTGATGAGTTGACCCGGCTGCGTGCAGCGAACGACCGGGCCAAGGAGGCGGCTAAGGCGTTACGCGACAATCAGTTGACGTAAAGTCCGGCCGATTTGATCAGCGGGGTGAACATATTGATTTCGTTCTGAAGATGCTCACGCAGTTTGGCCGGTGTTGCCAGTGCAGGTGGTACCGGTGCACTGCCGATCCCTTCGAGGCGCTCTTTCACGACCGGATCCAAGACAGCTTTTGCTAAGGCATCAGACAGCTTGTCGATGATTGGCTTTGGCGTTC
Organism: uncultured beta proteobacterium; assembly: GCA_903929925.1. Classification (GTDB taxonomy): domain Bacteria; phylum Pseudomonadota; class Gammaproteobacteria; order Burkholderiales; family Burkholderiaceae_B; genus Zwartia. Next base: position 3,356 of record CAIYWO010000056.1, read on the forward strand.
CCTTTGGCGCGTAGAGTCCAAACCAGATACTGATGTCAAAACCTTTGACGCCAGCTTCGTTCAGGGAAGGGAGGTCAGGCAAAGACTCGAGACGTTTGCTGCCCGCGACAGCATAGGCTTTTACGCGATTAGCTTTGATCGCAGGGATGGTGCCGGTTGTTTGGTCGCAAAGCAAATCTATCTGACCACCCATCAAGTCATTCAGGGCTGGCCCAGTCCCTTTGTAAGGAATCAGTGTTGGCTTGATGCCAAGCGTTTCCATGAACAGCAGACTGCAGAGATGGGACGCCGAACCAGCGCCAGCATTACCCATACTGATTTTTTCACCGTTCTTTCTGATGTAGTCGACGAACTCTTGCGTGCCCACGGGTGGGAAGTCCTTGCGGGCGACCAACACCATGGGGCCAACGGTGGCCAACCCGACTGGTTCAAAATCCTTCACGGGGTCGTAGGAAAGGTTTTTGATCATTAGCGAATTGGTTGCATGGCTAATGTGAATCATCAGTAGGTTGTAGCCATCGGGTGCAGATCTAGCGACCTTTGCAGTGCCGATACTTCCGCCAGCGCCAGCGACGTTTTCGACAACAATTTGTTGTCCCAGCGTTTTTTGCATCGCAGCAGCAAACAGGCGAGTGATGGTATCGCCCGGACCGCCGGGCGCATAAGGCATCGCCATGGTGATAATTTTTGATGGGTATTCTTGCGCAGAGGCAGATAGCGCAGCGGCGGCCAACCCGGCAGCAACGATTAGTTTACGTACTAAGACTGTTTTCATTTTGACTGCGTCCCCTAAGTAAAAGTAATTTGATATTACTATGTAAGTACTTTTTTTTAGCTGAAAAACCCTATGCCTATCTCGATGCTTGAATCCGCAATTTTTAAGGACATGTTTGGCACTGGCGCCATGCGTGCGGTGTTTGATGATGCGGCAACGCTGTATCGCTACACGGAAACCGAAATCGCCCTGGCCAAAGTCCAGGGTGATCTAGGCGTTATCCCGAAGGCTGCTGCCGCTGCAATCTGCCAGCGTGCTGATTCGACCAAGCTCGATTTGGTGGAACTTAAGCGCGAAACCGAAATCGTCGGTTACCCGATTTTGCCCTTGGTGCACCAATTATCCAAAATGTGCGGCCCGGAGGGCGAGTATCTGCACTGGGGTGCCACCACGCAAGACATCATGGATACGGCCACTGTGTTGCAGGTACGCGCAGCACTAGAAATCATCGAAACGGATCTGAAAGAGCTTGATCAAATTTTGGACCAGCTATCCGCCACCTATCGCGATGCACCCATGGCGGGTCGAACACATTTACAGCATGCCTTGCCCATTACGTTTGGTTATAAGGCTGCGGTGTGGTTGCTAATGGTGCGACGTCACCGCGAGCGCTTAGAGCAGCTCAAGCCGCGCGTGTTGATTGGGCAGTTCGGTGGTGCCGCAGGTACCCTAGCGTCGTTAGGGGAACACGGCTTACCTGTGCAGGCAGCTTTGATGAAAGAGCTCGGCTTAGGTTTAGCGCCGGTGACTTGGCATGTCGCACGTGACGGACTGGTTGAGACCATTCAATTCTTGGCGTTGGTCACTGGGTCGCTCGGCAAAATTGCCTACGACATCATGTTAATGATGACCAATGAGCTCGGCGAGGCGTTTGAGCCTTTTGTTAAAGGCCGTGGTGCCTCAAGCACCATGCCTCAGAAACGCAATCCGATTTCTTGCGAACTCATGTTGAGTGCCTCTAAAGCCGTCAGACAGCATGCGGGCTTGGCCTTGGATGCGATGGTTCAAGACTTCGAACGTGCAACGGGTCCCTGGCATATTGAGTGGTCTGCGATTCCGGAGGCCTTTATTTTGTCGGCAGGTGCTTTGCACCAAGCCAAATTTATGTTGAGCGGGCTCGAAGTCGACACCCAGCGCATGCTGAAAAACCTAGATTTGACCGGTGGCCTGATTGTTGCCGAAGCAGTCATGATGGGGCTCGCCCCGCATATCGGGCGTCAAACCGCGCACGATGTAGTCTATGACGCCTGTCGTATTGCAGCGACCGAAGGTAAGAAACTTGCTGAGGTTTTGTACTTGGATGCAAAAGTGAGTGGCAAGCTGGATCGGGCACGAATTGATGCGCTTTGTGACCCTGCGAACTACTTGGGCGCAGCGCCTCAGATGGTCGATCAAATGCGTGCCTGGCATAAGAGCTGAGGCTGCAGATGCGTACGATCCGAGCAGAGGACCTTGTTTCTAGTATCGCGGATGCTCTGCAGTTCGTGAGTTACTACCATCCAATTGATTTCGTGCAGGCTTTAAAAAGCGCCTATCAGAAGGAAACCTCCGCACCTGCGCGCAATGCGTTGTTGCAACTATTAGTAAACAGCAAGCTAAGTGCCCAGGCACATCGTCCGATTTGTCAGGACACGGGTGTAGCGCATGTGTTTTTCAAGCTAGGGATGGACGTCAGGATTTCCGCAGAGGGTAATCAACCGACACCGAGTCTACAGACGCTCGCAAATGCAGGCGTCGCGCAGGGCTACACCTACGCAGGAAATCCTTTGCGTGCCTCAATGATTCGCCTGCCGCTCGGTGATCGCAGCAACACGGGTGATAACACACCGGCCATCGTACACATAGAGATGGTCGAAGGTGACACACTCGAAGCGACCGTGGTGGCCAAGGGTGGCGGTGGTGATGTGAAAGCGCGCTATGCGATGCTCAATCCGAGTGATTCCGTGGCAGACTGGGTGGTGAGCCAGTTGCCAGGAATGGGAGCGGGTTGGTGTCCACCCGGAGTGTTAGGCTTGGGTATCGGTGGTTCTCCTGAACAAGCCATGGTGATGGCAAAGCGCGCGCTCTTTGCGCCAATTGATATTCAGAGTTTGCGTCAACGCGACGACTTGGATAAAGCGGAGCAGTTGCGCTTAGAAATTTTTGATCGCGTGAATGCCTTAGGCATCGGCGCACAAGGGCTTGGCGGTGACGCGACAATCTTAGACGTCAAGATTGCTCAGGCCCCTTCTCATGCAGCGTTGTTGCCGGTTGCATTGATGCCTAACTGTGCTGCAACGCGTTTCGTTTCGTTCACGCTCGACGGCTCAGGTCCTGCCAAACTTGTTGCGCCTGATGCATCCGTCTGGGATGACATACCGCAAGCAATGCCCTCCACAGATGGGCGTCGCGTCAACCTCGACGCGCTTACTCTTGAAGAGGTTCGCTCTTGGAAAGCGGGTGAGTTGCTGTTGTTATCCGGTCGTCTGTTGACCGGTCGAGATGCCGCGCATAAGCGCTTGACCGATATGCTCGCACGAGGTGAAACGCTACCAGTCGATTTAAAAAATCGTGCAATTTACTATGTTGGACCGGTTGATCCGATCAAAGGTGAAGCGGTTGGCCCTGCAGGCCCGACAACCTCTGCCCGAATGGATAAGTTCATGCCAGCCCTGCTTGAGAAAACGGGCTTGCTGGTCTCTGTCGGAAAAGCCGAGCGTGGACCAGTCGCGATTGAGGCGATAAAAAAGGCAGGCGTTGCCTATTTAGTCGCGGTTGGGGGCGCGGCATACTTGGTGTCTAAGGCAATCGAATCGGCAAAAGTCTTGGCGTTTGAAGATCTCGGTATGGAAGCGATTTATGAATTTGTTGTGCGTGATATGCCCGTCACGGTCGCGATTGATCAGACGGGGCGTACGATTCATTGGATAAAGTCAGATAACAACTAGGAGACATGATGGGAACCGCTACATCGATCGTTATGAATACCTCGCCTAAGATTCCACCGGGGCCCCTGAAGAATCGTGTTAGTGCCGAAGAGTGGAAGACACGTGTAGAACTGGCTGCCTGTTATCGCTTGGTCTCGCTCTACGGTATGACCGATATGATTGCGAATCATATTTCTGCAATGGTTCCAGGCGAACCTAATCACTATCTGATTAACCCGTACGGTATGTTGTATGACGAAATCACAGCGTCGAGCCTGATCAAAATCGATATCGACGGCAACATCATTGATCGTCCAAATGAAGATTACGGGATCAATCGCACGGGCTTTGTCATCCATAGCGCCATACATTCTGTGCGACCCGATGCCGCGTGCATCATCCACACGCACACGCGCGCTGGCATGACAGTGTCAACCCTAAAGTGTGGCTTATTGCCGCTGACACAAACAGCCACGCGCTTTGCTAAGGTGGCATATCACCACTTCGAAGGTATCTCTGTCGACTTGTCTGAGCAAAAAAGTTTGCAACGGGATTTGGGTGAGGCAGAAGTGATGATCCTGCATAACCATGGATTACTCGCCGTGGGTCCGTCCATTCCTGAGGCCTTCAATACTATCTATCGGCTTGAGTTAGCCTGCAAAGTGCAAGTCGACGCGA
>CAIYWO010000057.1 GCA_903929925.1 uncultured beta proteobacterium
AAAGAGATCGACAAGCAGTACTCGTCGGGCTTGGTGACCTCGCAAGAGCGTTACAACAACGTGGTGGACATCTGGGGTAAGGCTGGCGATAAAGTTGGCAAGGCCATGATGGAGCAGTTGGCCACCGAGCCGGTTGTTGACCGCCACGGTGACAACGTCCGTCAAGAGTCGTTCAACTCGATCTACATGATGGCTGACTCCGGCGCGCGTGGTTCAGCTGCGCAGATTCGTCAGCTTGCTGGTATGCGTGGTCTGATGGCTAAGCCAGACGGCTCCATTATCGAGACGCCAATTACTGCAAACTTCCGTGAAGGTTTGAACGTACTCCAGTACTTCATCTCGACACACGGCGCACGTAAAGGCTTGGCTGATACTGCACTGAAGACTGCAAACTCAGGCTACCTGACACGTCGTTTGGTTGACGTGACACAGGACTTGGTTATCACCGAAAACGATTGCGGTACAACGCATGGTTATTCGATGAAGGCCTTGGTTGAGGGCGGCGAAGTGATTGAGCCCTTGCGCGAGCGCATCCTTGGTCGTGTTGCTGCGGTTGACATCGTCAATCCTGATACACAAGAGACAGCGATTGCTGCAGGCACTTTGCTTGATGAAGATCTGGTCGACTATATCGACAAGCTTGGTGTGGACGAAGTTCGTGTTCGCACACCGTTGACTTGCGAAACTCGTCACGGTCTGTGCGCACATTGCTATGGTCGCGATCTGGGCCGTGGTTATCTGGTTAACGTCGGTGAAGCGGTCGGTGTCATTGCCGCGCAGTCGATCGGTGAGCCAGGCACACAGCTCACAATGCGTACGTTCCACATCGGTGGTGCCGCATCACGTGCAGCAATGGCGAGTGGCGTTGAGACCAAGTCAAATGGTACGGTTCGCTTTGCGAGCTCGATGCGTTATGTGACGAACCCCAAGAAAGAGCGTATTGCGATTTCGCGCTCGGGTGAAATCATCATCATGGGCGAGAACGATCGCGAGCGCGAGCGTCATAAAGTGCCTTACGGTGCGACACTGCAAGTCAATGACGGCGACGTCTTGAAAGCAGGCGCGCGCTTGGCTACTTGGGATCCGCTCACACGTCCGATCGTGTCCGAATACGCCGGCACCGTGCGCTTTGAAAACATCGAAGAAGGCGGTACGGTTGCCAAGCAGGTTGACGACGTCACAGGCCTGTCAACGCTTGTTGTGATCACGCCTAAGACACGTGGTGGCAAAGTTGCCATGCGTCCACAGATCAAGCTGATCGGTGAGAAAGGCGAAGAGGTCAAGATCGCCGGCACTGATCACTCGGTCAATATCTCCTTCCCAGTCGGCGCGCTCATCACTGTACGTGATGGTCAGCAGGCTCAGGTGGGTGAAGTCTTGGCGCGTATTCCACAAGAATCGCAAAAGACTCGAGACATTACCGGCGGTCTGCCACGCGTTGCAGAGCTGTTCGAAGCACGTTCACCCAAAGACGCTGGCATGCTTGCCGATGTCACGGGTACAGTTTCGTTCGGTAAAGACACGAAGGGTAAACAACGTCTGGTCATCACAGACCTCGAAGGCATTGCGCACGAGTTCCTGATTCCTAAAGAGAAGCAGGTGCTTGTCCATGACGGCCAGGTCGTGAACAAAGGCGAAATGATTGTTGACGGCCCAGCCGATCCGCATGACATTCTGCGTCTGCAGGGTATCGAGCGTCTCGCGACTTACGTCGTTGACGAAGTACAGGACGTTTACCGTCTGCAAGGCGTGAAGATCAACGACAAGCACATCGAGGTGATTGTTCGCCAGATGTTGCGTCGAATCAACATCGTTGATGCGGGCGATACATCGTTTATTACAGGTGAACAGGTCGAGCGTGCCGAGTTGCTCAATGAAAATGATCGTATGGAAGCGGACAATAAGCGTCCAGCAACGTACGACAACATTTTGTTAGGCATCACCAAGGCATCGTTGTCCACGGACTCCTTTATCTCTGCTGCTTCTTTCCAGGAAACAACCCGCGTGCTGACCGAGGCTGCCATCATGGGCAAGCGCGACGAGCTCCGTGGCCTGAAAGAAAACGTCATCGTTGGTCGACTTATCCCCGCAGGTACCGGGATGGCTTACCACGTTGCGCGCAAAGAGAAAGAGGCATTCGAGGCTGCGGAACGCGAAGCCGCACGCCAGCAGGCCAACCCATTTGAGGATGCTCCCGCCGCCGCTGAGGCGCCAGAAGCAACCGAAGAATAGGCCAACTGCCTAAAGAAAGACTCAACTAGACTTAGCTACAGCGTTGTCGTTGCGGTAGCTAAGTCGGTTGACAGTTAGTAAAGATTTACGATAAGCTGTAAGGCTTACTGTATTTTTTGGGGACTCAACAGCTCTGGGCTTGTTGATGCGCCCTAGTTAAAAGCAATACCCGCTCTTTTACGGATTTCCGTTTGATGGTGGGTTTGCGCGAGCTGCCCAGG
>CAIYWO010000058.1 GCA_903929925.1 uncultured beta proteobacterium
AGCTTAAACAGTGCGTTGCGAAAGCGAACGCATGCATCGCCTGGAATGGAAAGCTTAATCACTCTGTTCTAGATGATGCGATGAATGCCATCACCCGTCCTCTCGGACTGGATACGCGCAAGTGGTCTGTTGCCTCCATTCTTTCAAAAAAATACTCTGCGGGTGCAACTCATGTTGTGATTGACATTCCGTATGCGGAAGCGGGCAAGGTCAAATCAAAAGCGGACGGGATCGTCCTAGGCCAGCTCTTTGAAATGGTCGGTCGCGAGTTGGGTCTGGTTGTCAAAGCCTTCGCCACAAGCGGTGAATCACCAATTGGGCGCGGCATCGGCCCCTCTCTTGAGGTCCGGGATGTCCTGCAGGTACTAGAGCAGCACCCAGACGCCCCAAGCGATCTCTTAGAAAAATCACTGTTCTTTGCCAGCCAGATCCTGGCGATGGATCCCGCCGTTGGAACGGTTGAGAAAGGCGCAGAAGTCGCTCAGCGTTTATTACTTTCAGGCGCAGCACGCCAGGCAATGGAGAACATCATCCAGGCCCAGGGTTCGCACGACTGGCCCGATCTGTCCGGCATCCTTAAACACCCTGTTTATGCCACACAGGCAGGAACCGTGCGCCAAATAGATGGCTTTGTCATCTCTGGTCTCGCGCGCATGGCAGGCGCGCCCTTCGACAAACTTGCTGGCGTTGATATCGTCAAGCCAGCCGGCAGCCGCGTGCAGGCTGGCGATTTACTGTACCGGATTCAATCCTGCGACCCTGCCTTGCTGAGCAAAACAGTTAAGTCGGCAGAACTAGATAACGGCTTTCGTATCGCCTAAGCCTCTAGGCGTGTTGGCTCACGATCACGGGCACTTCCGTTGCGGGTGGCGTATTGCGACTGCGATGGCATCTGACCAAGCCATCGATCATGACCATACCAATGCCTGGAATATCGCCTAACTGCACGCTATCTAATAAGTCACGGCCGGCGGTGTGTTGCGCCCGATCCATAAAGACAAAGTCGGCCGCGCGCCCTGGCTCAATCAGACCACAGTTCAGATTACGCATGCGGGCCGTGTTTCCGGTGGCAAAGCAAAACACAAGTTCCGCTGGAATATTGCCAAGACTAGACAGCAACGCAATCATGCGCAAAATACCCAGTGGTTGCACACCCGACCCAGCAGGTCCGTCCGTGCCGAGAATCACACGATGCGGGCACTTCAGATGAATCGCATGCTGCGCGGCAGCAATCGCTACCTTTTCGTTGCCGTTGTGAACAATTTCAATGCCGCGCGTGGATTTCTCGCATAGCTCGCAGACATGCGCTTCAGATAAGGAAGTGTGGCCACCATTAATGTGACCGATGATGTCAGCGTCGGCCTCAAGTACAACATCCTTATCAATCAAGCCCGATCCAGGAATAGAGGGCCCACCGGTATGGATCGTGCTCTGTATGCCATGTTTGCGTGCCCAGGCCACCATTTTCTGGGCCTCTTCACCCGCCTTGACTGAGCCTAAGCCGACCTCACCTAGCAACTTCACACCCGCATCCGCAAGGTCTTTAAAGTCTTGCTCGGTCATTCCTTTTTCAATCACGGGGGCACCAGCCAGCACTTTGACGCCACCGGGTCGAAAACTATCAAACGCTCGTTGCGCAGTGATGGCCAAGGCCTTTAAGCCAACAATATCCTTCGGTCGACCTGGTAGATGCACTTCCCCTGCTGAAATCATTGTCGTCACGCCGCCATTCATGGTGGACTCAATCCATCCCAACTGATTCTGCCGCGGTGTCCAGTCGCCAAAAACAGGATGCACATGGCTATCAATCAGCCCTGGTGCCAAACACGTCTTTCTAGCATCGATTAGCAAATCCGCATGCGCGGTATCGCAATCTTTTTCCTTACCAACCGCCGTAATAATTCCGTCTTGAACAACGACCGTGTCGGCATCCAAAATGGGTCGATCAAGATCGCCCGAAAGCAGCAACCCGATATTTTTAATGACAACTTTTCCAGATTTCTCTTCAACGGCGGCGTGAGCCATATATACGTTCCTTCATGAGTTAGTTGGATCCGGCGCAATCGTCTTTAGCACCGTAGCGATAACGAAGTTTTCCCACTGGTCAAATGCGCTTTGCGCTTCTAAGTTTTCACCTAGAAACGCAGATAAGGTGTAGCGGTTCGACTGATAAAAATACCCGAGCGCAGCGATCATCATGTAGAGGTCACGCGCCTTGAGCTGACTCGTAAACACGCCGGTCTGGGCACCTGTGGCCAGCACCTGATCGATCACACCGATGGCCGTAGAGGAATAATCACGGAAATTGGCCTGACCAATATGCTTACCTTTATGTAAGTTCTCAATGTTGAGTAGGGTCACAAACTCAGGGTGATCGCGGTAGTAGCGCAAGATGAATTGAACAATTTTCTCGAGCGAGCGCAACGGGTCAAGCAAGTCAAGCTTGAGCTTTGACTCGGCCACGTTAAACCGTTTGTAGATTTCCTCAATCACCGCAACAAAGAGCCCTTCCTTATTACCGAAATAGTAGTAAATCATCCGGTCATGGGACTTGGCAGCTTTAGAAATCTTATCGACACTCCCGCCATCCAAGCCATATTGCGCAAAGATCTTGATGGCCGAGCGCAGCAGGCTCGCGCGGGTCGCCAGGGCAGCTTTTTCCCGCACCCCTAGCTTTCGAGGGGCGTCGTCTTGCGTCGAGCCGTTTGGGGACTGAATCATAAGAGTCATTGCCAGAGGGCAACAAATGTAATAAGGTACTAATTAATGTAGTAATTGCAACATGAAATTTTGACAAAAGCTAGTGGATTCGGATGACAGACCAGACTAAAACAAAGATCGAATGTAACGCGTGCCCAGTGTTATGCCAGATCAGTCCGGGAAAAACCGGTGCGTGTGACCGCTACGCGAACGCCGCGGGGACACTCATCCGTGTAGATCCTGTTGTCTTTCTTAACCGCAGTCTACAAAAGAGCGAAACACCCGCTCTGGTTTCCTTCGCAGGCCCAGAAAAAATCGCAGCGGCAGGTGAACCGGATCCTTGGGATCACAACCTACTGCACGCCAATCAAGTTTTTGTCTCTGGCGTGGGCTCGTCCACCACCTACCCTGATTACAAGCCCGCACCGTTTATTGTTGGCTCCCAGGTCGATGGCGTCGACATGGTGACCGTTGTCACCGAGGGCATCTTTAGCTATTGCAGTCTAAAGGTCAAAATCGACACCGATCGCTACCTAGGTCCTGAGCAGGCGAATGTCCTGTGCCGGGGCGAAGTCGTGGGTCATGTGACAACTGCCGAGTACGGCTCGCAAATGCTTTCACTGGGTGGCGTGCACCACCTAACCGGTGGTAGCAAAAAAGAAGGTCGCATCACAATGGAGATGATGCTGGCCCTGGGAAACAAGCAGTCGGTTGAACTCGACATCGAAGGTGGCTCAAATCTGATCGTACAGGCAGGTCGTGCACCGATCGTCAATGGTGTTGAAGAGC
>CAIYWO010000059.1 GCA_903929925.1 uncultured beta proteobacterium
CTCTGGTGCGTTCTCGGTGTCGCGTCAAGCGATTCAAATGGGTTTGTTGCCGCGCATGTTGATCATTCATACCTCCGGCGAAGAGAGAGGGCAGATTTATGTGCCCTTCACCAACTGGGTGTTGTTTGCCTGTGTGATTGCCCTGGTACTTGGCTTTAAAACTTCCTCCAATCTAGCTTCTGTCTACGGGATTGCAGTCACCGGAACGATGCTGATTGACACCATCCTCATCGCCTTTGTGATGAAACTAATCTGGAAATGGTCCTGGTTTAGCACGGCCCTGGTCGCGGGTTTCCTGTTTATAGTTGATGGGGCATTCTTCGCTGCAAACGCGGTGAAGATCCCAGAAGGCGGTTGGTTTCCAATCGGTATCGGTCTGATTACCTTCGTGGTGCTCACGACCTGGCTAAGAGGTCGTAAGGTCTTGGGCGCAGAGGTTGCCAAGCAGAGCATGCCGATGGACTTATTCATCCAGGCAATTGATGATGTGCACCGAGTGCGTGGCACTGCAATTTTTATGACGAGCTCCTCGAGCGGAGTCCCGACAGCGCTACTTCATAATTTGAAGCATAACCAGATACTGCACGAACGCGTTGTACTGATGACTGTGCACACGGCTGATACGCCCTTTGTTAAAGATGCGGAGCGTTTGACGTATGAAGACTTAGGCAAAGGCTTCAGCAGAATTGTCGTGCGTTACGGATTTATGGAAAACCCAGACGTACCCCGTGCCTTGACGCTCTGTAAGCAATTTGGACTGGACTTTGACATGATGTCCACGACGTTCTATCTCTCTCGCGAGACGGTCGTGCCTTCCGGTCAGCGCAGTGTCTGGGCCATGCGGGCGCAACTCTTTAGAATCATGTCCAAGAATGCGACAAGCGCAACAGACTTTTTTAAAATTCCTGCGAACCGTGTCGTAGAACTTGGCACACAACTCGTCATCTAAAGCATATGACTAACGAAGCTCTCGAATTTCGTAGCGACAATTGTGGGCGCGCGGCCCCAGAGATACTTGAGGCCCTCGTCAGCAGCAATAGCGGAAATGCTCTAGGCTATGGCGGAGATGCGCACACCGCAGCGCTGCACGACCGCATGAGCGCGCTATTTGAACGGCCGGTACGTGTCTTCCCCATTCCTACCGGAACCGGTGCAAATGCCTTAGCACTGGCAGCGACAACCACACCGTTTTCGGCTGTCTATTGCAGTCCTGAATCACACATCAATACGTCCGAATGCAATGCTGCCGGCTTTTTTGGCTCAGGTTTGAAAGTCACCGCTCTTTCTGGGCAATTCGGGAAGTTGGATCCGGCCGCCTTACAACAAGCGGTTACAACAGCAGGTAAAGGGCAAGCGCATAAGAGCCAGCCCGTAGCCGTAAATATCGTCCAAGCAACTGACCTCGGTGCCGTTTATACCTGCGCCGAAGTCACACAACTGGGTACTATCGCAAAAGATCACGATCTTGTCCTGCACATGGACGGCGCTCGGTTCGCCAATGCAGTCGCACATCTAGGCTGTTCACCGGCAGAGCTAACGTGGAAGGCAGGCGTCGATATTTTGTCCTTTGGCGTGACAAAGAACGGGGGTCTACTAACCGACGCCATCGTTGTCTTTAACGACGATATTGCAAACAATATTGGTTTTCATCTCAGACGCGCGGGAATGATCTGGTCAAAGATGCGCTTTGCCTCAGCACAAATTCTTGCTTATGTGAAAGACGACCTTTGGCTGCGGCTTGCAAGGCAGTCTAATCGCGCTGCGACCGTACTCGCAAACGCGATTGCCAAGATTGATGGTGCTCACGTGATTGCGCCGGTCGAAGCAAATGAGGTGTTTCTAAATATGTGTGCCGAGGCCCTCGATCACCTTGCCGCACGTGGTGTGCTGTTTTACCGAAGAGGCCCAGAGCTGGCACGTCTTGTTTGCCGCTGGGATACAACCGAGCAAGAGCTTCAACAACTAATTGCGCTCATTCACCAGGCTGCGGTTGCCAAGTGATTCTCTAAAACTAAATCGGTTTGGTCACCCAAGGAGCTCACAGTGAACCACGTCATTAAAATGGTCTTGCTGACCATGCTGTTCTCGTTCAGTATCCTTGCGCAGCAGGCGCATGCTTCGTCGGGCCTTACGCTTGCCCAATACCGTGAGTGGAAAAAAGACCCAATAAAAAAAGAAATGCTGACAACCTATACCGCGGGTATGGGGCAAGGCATTGTGTTTTCAAACGTACACAATAAATCCTTTAATCTGCCTCAGATATTCTGCCCGCCTGGTGACCTACCCATCACCGGAGATTTGACAAATCAAATTTTGGAAAACTTCATCGTTAAAAATAATTTCAAGCCGACAGATGAAATATCTATTATTTTGATCTTTGCACTAAAGAATGCCTACCCCTGTCGTTGATGCAAGAGGCGCTCAGGTAAAAAATGTTTTCCTGGGTAGTGCTCGCCTCTAGCGCTTGAGTTTTTTGATTTGTTCGGCCAGCCGGGAAGCACCTGGCGACCCATCCGCATAAAAATAAATATCGAAGTCCTTGCATGCCAATATCCTGTCTGGAGTCCCTAGCGTGCGGGCTTCTTCAGCATAAATGTTTCCCTCCTGCCGAATATCACCTTGCGGCCGGCTAACGATCACGCCATTGATCGGCAGGTCTTTGTAGGACGCTCGGTTGTTTAACCAAAGTATTGGCTCAAATCGCTCGTCAACCTGTAAGGCCCGGGCACCGGTGTTGCCGTAAGCGTCGAGTGTTCGCGTACTCCAGAATGTACCAACCACATTAAATGGCTTTTCGGACATGTGCCCATTAAAGCAGCGTATAGCCTCATGACCTTGACTGTAATTGGCTTTGAACAACCATGAAACATTAGCGGTCGTGTCGGGCCTGCCACAGGCAAAGACTACTAGTGAGACGCCCCCGAGCACACAAAGACCAAAGTATCGACGGGCAACCACCCCGCTCACTATCTGCGTTTGATGGAATACTGTCAGCAAGACGAATACTGGTAGCAAGGCGACCGGTAAAAAATAGCGCATCAACGAGTTTCCGGAAACAAGTGTTCCGACCAGCGTCATGCAAGCAGACGCAGCTGAAAAAAGGACTAAAAATAGAAGTGCCTGATTCCCTGGAGCACTGGACAGATCACGTGCACGGGGGGTTGTACCAAAATAGCGGATCGCGACCCCTATAGCGGTGATGAGTAGTACCCCAATGATTAAGAACTCAACAGTGCCGCTTGTTGTCTCGGCAACTTTAGCGAGGTTGGCGCCAAATCCCTGAATACCCTCTATGACAGACCTTAAGTGAACGTATTTCCCAATCGATTTTCCGACATGGTCAGCAAAAATCATACGCATGAGCTGGCCAAGCAACACGCCAGAAATCATTGAGATGGTGAGTCCGCGCGATGTGTTCTTATCGTTCAGCAGATACCATTTCATAAATAGTATGCAGGCAACAAAGGGCATCGCCCCTTGAAGTAAAAACATGGGATTCGAGAAATACGTCATGGCAGTAAGAGCCAAGATCAACCCGTATCCATATCGCCTGGCGAATTGATTGCCGTTTAGAACACAGCAGCAAATCCAAGTGACACATAATGTGCAGAGCACTGCACCAAAGTAGTACGTATTAAATAAGAACAGGGTAACAAGCGCCGTCACGTTTACCTCAGCGCCCTGCTCTAGCGAACAGTACAAAAGCAATAAGCAAACCGACAGGATCGTAAAACCGCAGCGCGCCAAGAGGCTGGCGCCAATCGCTGAGGCGATGCGGTAAAGAAGAAAAGCATATAACCAATAATTAACCAACCCGTTCAGAATAAAAGACCACTCCAGGGTTGGTGTCAGGGCATAACAAATAACGTAAATGAATATCTCAGGGAAAAAGAATATCTGCGATGAAAAAGTCCAGTCTCGTAGCTCGCCCGAAAACAGCGATTTCGCATAGAGTGCAAGCGTGAGTGAATCGCCATTGAATAGGAACAATTCATTCCAATTCGACTGCAAGACCTGCCCGATAGCAAGTAACGAAACCACAATCACGACACACGATGTGAGCAAGGGCAATGCAATATAAAGCGATCGAGAGCTCGAATTCATAAGGGTTTGTGTCGGGGCACTAACGGCCCGAGAGAGACTTGAGCTTGATAGAAAGAACCATAAAGAAATTCCGCCAGATTGTGCTGGCAGGCATCTTTGAGACTCCGTGTTCGCGCTCAGTGAACTCGATCGGAACCTGCCCGATGTGTTGGCATGCGCTTGCAGCTTTGTACTTTAAGTCGATCAGGAAACCGTAGCCCGTGTGGTTCAGACGCGTCAAATCAATCTGTTTGAGAAGCGCAATCGCATACATGTTATAGCCACCCGTATAGTCAGAGACATGACTACCCAGTACTAGACGTGCGTACATATTCCCACCACGACTCAAAAGCTTACGATGCCATTGCCAGTTTGGACTTGAGCCGCCCGGGATGTACCTTGACCCTAATACAAAGTCGTGCCCTGCTTGGGCGAGTCTAATAAAGTCTGTCAGGTATTTAGGATTGTGAGACAGATCAGCATCCATTTGCATGACAAAATCTGGCGCGATGGGTAGTCGCAACATGCGTGTTAGACCCTCAATGTATGCTTTCCCTAGTCCTTCTTTTACGGGACGTACGATCAAGGTCACACGAAAACGGTCAGACAACAAACGTTGGGCTGTTTCTTGAACTACTGCGGCTGTGCCATCGGGCGATGAGTCATCCAGCACGTAGACGTCTATCTCTACATCGGGAGTGCGCGTGCCGACGTCCGCTAGCGCACCGAGTAACGTACCGATATTTTTCGAC
>CAIYWO010000060.1 GCA_903929925.1 uncultured beta proteobacterium
ATGTCTATGCCGCAGGTGCATATCGTGGCCTACTGCGTTGACTTGGGCTTCGGCCCAGCGCGCGGGGCCGAGATGCTGTCGCTGATGCTTGCGTGTGGCGTGATCAGCCGGTTGATCTCTGGCGTCATTTGCGATCGGATCGGCGGTATCAAAACACTTTTGTTGGGTTCGGCACTGCAAGGTATTGCCTTGTTGATGTTCCTGCCCTTTAACGGTCTTGTGTCGCTTTACTTAATTTCTGCGATGTTTGGTTTGTTTCAGGGCGGAATCGTGCCGTCGTATGCCATCATCATTCGAGAGTATTTTCCTCCGGCCGAAACGGGCCGACGGGTTGGAGCAGTGATTATGGCTACGATGCTGGGGATGGCCTTAGGCGGGTGGATGTCTGGAAAAATCTTTGACGTAACAGGCTCGTATCAAGCCGCAGTCGTCAATGGAATTTTGTGGAACTTATTGAACCTGTCCATTGCGACCTGGCTATTCCTCCGCGTTCGCCGAATGAATAGGGTCGCCGTCTGAACAGTGTCACCGTCACGGCATCGTAAGTCTTTGCGAGATTGTTACGAGAAACGCCGCTCAACGACCGACTGATAGCGTTGCTCTAGTTCATCTCCCGATGCGATACTGATTCCAAGATCTTGTACGAGGCCGTTGTTTAGTCCATAGACCCAACCATGTACGGTCACAGGCTGGCCACGCGCCCAAGCGTCTTGCACGCTCGTTGTCTGGCAAACGTTTACAACTTGTTCAATGACATTGAGCTCACAGAGCCGATCCATACGCTCTGAGCGTTGGATCAGCTTGCCCATATAGGAGCCATGCTTGTCGTGCACGTCTTTGATGTGGCGAATCCAGTTGTCAGCGAGACCTACTCGCACGTTCTCAAGTGCGGCTCGCACACCAGCGCACCCGTAGTGACCTACAACGATGATGTGCTTGACTTTAATTTGATCGATCGCAAACTGAATCACCGAAAGTGCATTGAGATCGGTGTGTACGACGACGTTCGCGATGTTGCGGTGGACAAAGACTTCGCCCGGAGCGAGACCTGTAATTTGGTTTGCGGGTACGCGAGAGTCTGAGCAACCAATCCATAAATATTCGGGGGACTGCTGGTTAGCGAGTCGGTTGAAAAACTCTGGGTCATTTTTTTTAACCGAGGCGACCCATTCTTTATTTTTTTCAAAGAGATTGACTAGTTCATGTGGATTGCTTGACTTGGTCATGGCTTACTTCGCTCCTGCGAGCTTTAAGATTTCTTGAACCATCGCGAACGAATTGTCGTCCAGTAAATTCACCTCTGCCGTGTTGTAGCCTGCGTCAGGCATAACGCTTGTCGGCGATTGAAACTCCACGAGTGCACTACCCAACACCAAGACATCCTTCCCGCTTGATGTGATCGTGAAACGCACCAGGTCTTTCGCGTGCCTCGCAAAATCACTGTCCACAGCGTTCTGAACAATCTCTTCTCGTTGAACATTGGTTTTATAGCGAACACAAATGACTTTGTCACCAGCGGGCTGGATATGTAACTGCTTGGTGGAACATGCCCCCATGATTGCATTCTTGATCGCTACGGCTGAACTGTTTGGGAAGATGGCTTCGGCATTTCTTGAGGGCTTCGGCTTTGGTGGTGCGGCAGGCTTATCCGTGCTGCATGCCGCGAGCGCGACGAGTGCGATGATTATCGAAATGCATTTATACGAACGAAGCATAAAAACCTCTGAAGCGAGCGGACTGAGTGGGGCAGGCCATTCTAGGCCATGACTTCACCGCCATTGACATCCAGTGTAATCCCTGTGATGAAGGCGGAGTCGTCTGACGCTAAAAATGCAATTGCCGCTGCGACGTCTTTGGGATCGGCGTGACGTCTAAGTGGAATGCTTTGCAACAATTGCGCCCGTTCTTCGGGTGTCTTGCGTGCTTCCCAACGTGCCTTTGTTCTGGCCGTCATGACTAAGCCTGGGCAGACGCAATTGACCGTGATTCCAGCTGGGCCATACTCCATGGCAAGTTGTCGGGTGAGTGCGCTGACGGCTCCCTTTGCAGCCGCGTAATTTGCGCCCGTGACCCGACTGCCATATTGACCCGCTTTTGAACCGACGTTGACGACTCGGCCGCCGCCTTGCGCTTTCATCAGGGGGAGCGTGTAGCGGCAAGCCCATACGGTACCGAGAATATTGAGGTCAAGGACACGCGCCCAGTCCTCATCTGATTGTTGTTCAAACACGCCCGGTGTTTGTAAGGAGCCACCTGCGTTATTGACGAGGATATCGATTCGTCCTTCGGTGTGATGAACGTGTGATATCGCCTGACGGATTGCCTTGCTTTGAGAGGAGTCCATTTCAAGGACATTGAGCGACAGCCCGCTTGCACGTGCCTCTGTCAGTGCCTCGTCCATGGCTGCCGTATCGCGGCTCGTGATCCATACGCGCGCGCCCTCACTGGCCAGGCGCAACGCACTTGCTCGTCCGATCCCTCTGGCGCCACCGTTAATGAAAGCAACACGATCGATTAATCGCTTTGTCATGAGTATTCTCTCTGAGTCTGTTAGAGGCTTTGGCCACCGTCTACCGCAATGGTCTGGCCTGTGACCCAGGAAGCAAGATCGCTGGATAAGAAAGCGGCCACACGACCGATTTCCTCTGGAGTACCGAAACGCCCTGAGGGGATTCCAGCCAAAATGCGATCGTAGAGTTTGGTGTTTTCACGCTTGGCTTTATCCCAAGTGCCACCTTCGAAGAATATTGAGCCAGGCGCGATGCAATTGACTCGAATTTTCTTTGCTGCATAGGTCAGAGCTTGCGTTTGTGTGTACTCCATGACCGCAGCTTTGATTGCGCCGTAAGGCGGTGTGCGCACACTGGCACCTAAACCGGAAATCGAAGAGATGTGGATGATGGTGCCGCCTGCTTTTTCTAGGAACGGAATGGCTGCATGGCAGGCGCGCACGAGTGCCATCAGATCGATTTGTACGCTTGCTGCCCAACCTGCCTCGTCATCCGTTCGACCAAAACCCGAGGCGTTATTCACCAAGATATCGATCCCGCCGAGCTGCTGTGCAGTTTGTTCAACCCAGTTCTTGATTGCGACAGCATCACCTAGATCACATGCTGTCGCTAGGACGCGGCGACCATACTTTTTTAGATCATGAGCAGCTTGATCAAGCGGGGCTTGGGTGCGTGCGCAGATCGATACGTCAGCACCCGCCGAAGCCAGGCAGTGCGCAATGGCAAGTCCGATACCTCTACTTCCACCCGCCACAAGGGCACGCTTTCCGGTCAAGTCAATTCGCATACGTCAAACCCCTGTGATTACGCTTCATAATAGAAAAACCCCCGAAATCATACCGACTCGGGGGTCTTTGTAGCGCACTAATTAAACCTTAGTTCGTCTGCGTAGCCTTATGGCGCATGCTTTTTAAATGACCAGCGCCGAGCACACCGATAATTGACAGCACAATCAGACCCCAGCGCAGTGCAGTGGCCGTCACGTCCCCAGAATGGAAAATCGACTTGAGCAGTTGCTCGTTGATGACCATCATTGCGGCGGTGTAGGCCAAAACGGCTGCACCCAACTTAATCACAATCGGGAAGCGCTCAACGAGTTTCAGCACAACGGTACTGCCAAAGACCACAATTGGTACGCTGATCAAGAGGCCGATTACCACCAGGTCAAAAGAGCCATGGGCAGCACCGGCAACGCCCAATACGTTATCGATTCCCATCAGCGCATCAGCGACAACGATTGTTTTCATCGCCCCCCAGAAAGAATTGACTTGGACATCGTGCTCAGAGCCGTCGTCTGTGTCGGCCAATAATTTGTAGGCAATCCAAAGCAAGCCTAGGCCGCCAACCAGCATCAAGCCGGGGATTTTTAAGAGCCAGACGACCACGAGGGTCATCGCTGAGCGCACCACAATTGCTCCGACGGTGCCCCAAACAATCGCTTTTCTCTGCAATTCGGGAGGGAGTTTGCGAGCTGCCAAGGCAATCACGATTGCGTTGTCACCTGCAAGAACCAGATCGATGAGGACGATCGCCATGAGCGCCGACCACCATGCTGTTGAGAAGAGTTCCATCTATTAAAGCCTCAAGAAAAAAGTCAATACAAAGTCCAACCTCAAGGTCGAATGGACAATGGCAATATCAGGGATGGGAGCATCTCTGATCGAACCAGGCCACGCGATCAAAAGCATGGGCATCGGATCGACAGTCTTGCTCAGCACAGAAGCCTGTGGCGTTGCCCAACCAGCCGGACATTTAGCGTCGTATTGACGACTGGTTGAAGATATAGAAGCCGACGCTGATGGCGATGGCTTATACATCTTGAGCTACTCCCTATCGAAGTTGCAATTTAACAAGATTCTTTCGCTAGGTAAACAAATAAATTACAAAACATTACATTTGTCGCGTCTTATAGTGGTTAACACTTACTATATTCGTCACGCATTAAAGAAAGTGACATTGATTTAATCAAGACTCATTTAGGCTACATTTCATTGCCTAAGAATGTTCCATAGGAGGCGTTGTGCGAGCGTTGGTGTGTGAGCAGTTTGGTCCCCCTTCAGAGGTTGCGCATGTAAAAGCCTGGCCTGAACCTCTGCCCCCGAAGGATCATGAAGTCACAATCGATGTGGCTTTTGCAAGTGTGAGTCATTCTTCCGGGCTCCTGATCGAGGGCAAATATCAGACGACTCCACCTTTACCTTTTATTCCGGGTACAGAGGCTGTGGGCACGGTTGTTGCCTGCGGTGCGCAGGTTAAACACGTGCGACCAGGGGATCGCGTGATGGGACTGGCACGATGGGGGTGTTTTGCAGAGCGAATCACGATCGGCGCACACACGGTATACCCAGTCCTGGAGGGAATGGATTGGCTGCAGGCGCTGCCTTTACCCCTTTCCTACGGCACTGCTTACACTGCCTTATTGTGGCGTGC
>CAIYWO010000061.1 GCA_903929925.1 uncultured beta proteobacterium
ATATCCCAAAGCGCAACGTCGACAGCTCCGATACAACGAGCCGTCGTTGTGCGGACCCGCTTCCACATCGCCTTATAGAGCCGCTCTCGGTCAAGCGGATTCTGTTGAAGCAAAATCGGCTTGAGGTAACGAATGAGACTTGCCCCGTCCATGTCGGCCGGAAAAAATGCAGAGCCCAAAAATGCATGACCCGTAACACCTTGATCGGTCGTGATGGCTAGCAAGCCAAGCTTGCTGCCACCCGCAAAGCGCCCGGTGTGTGCACCGTAGCTGGTTGAGGGAATATCATCCCAGCTAAATAGTGTCAGAGTGACGTCTTGAATCTTCATCGTTACTCAATCCGGATGTTTGCGTCTTTAATCAGCTTGGACCACTTCGCGACTTCACTTTGAAGTAGTTTGCTGAATTCTTCAGGGGTGCTTGCTACAACTTCAACGCCCTGATCATTAAACCGTTTGGTGACATCGGGCTCGCGGAAGATTTTGACGAGCTCACCATTGACCTGCTTAATAATGGGAGCTGGCGTTCCTGCCGGCACTTGCATACCAAACCAAACGTTTACCTCAAAGCCGGGCACGCCTGATTCCGCAACGGTTGGGGTGTCGGGCAGCAGTGCCGTGCGCTTGACGCCACTGACGCCAATTGCCAGTACTGTGCCAGCGCGAATCTGTTGAATCACGTTGGGCACGTTGTCGAACAATACGTCAATCTCGCCCGCCATCAGTGCTGCGACGGCAGGTGCGCTTCCTTTGTAGGGTACGTGCGTGAGTTTGACGCCAGTCATATTCATCAGCAGTTCCATCGAGAGATGGTTTGATGAGCCAGATCCTGTTGAGCCGTAATTGAGTTTGCCTGGATTGGCGCGGGCGTACTCAACGAGCTCTTTCGCGCTCTTGATGTTTAAACCTTTGCGAGTCACCAGCGCGTTTTGTGCAGAGCCTGCCCAAATCAATGCCTGAAAATCTTTCAAGGCGTCGTAGGGAAGCTTGCTGCCATATAAACCAGGCAGTGCAGAGAATGGTAAGGGGGAGATGAGGATGGTGTAGCCATCTGCCGGTGATTTGGCGACATAAGTATTGCCGATCGTGGTGTTACCGCCGGGCTTGTTTTCAACGACAACTGATTGGTTCCAAATCTTGCCAAGTTTATCGCTAGAGATACGTGCGAGCGTATCGTTAAAGCCACCAGGTGGGTAGGGCACGACGATCTTTACCGTCTTGGTCGGAAATTGTTGTGCGAAGCCGGGTGTGACGAGCGAACAAGCGAGTGCGGCCGAGAGCAACAGTTGTTTAAGGAGTGCGTTCATTTTATGTCTCCGTTTGAATGATTAAAACTTGACTACATAACCAGGACCGTCAATCAAGGGGTATTTTGCAAAGATCGATTCGTCTACTTCGATACCGATTCCCGGTTTGTCGAGGGGTTCGACGCAGCCGTCTTTGCCGATCTCAAAACTCACACCGAACATATCGCGCAGTGGGTTGTAGTGCGATACACAGGCTTCAAAATACTGGGTATTTTCAATGGCGGAGGCGAAGTGAATCGTTGCAGCATGATTCAAGCCTGTCGCCGAACTGTGTGTGTTCATC
>CAIYWO010000062.1 GCA_903929925.1 uncultured beta proteobacterium
ATTAAAGGTGGTAGATAGGACAGCCGAAAGTCGCGAAACAAGTCCACAATATTTCGACCCATGCGTTGCAAAATTCTTTTAGCCATGCTCAGAGCCTTAGTAAAAAATGTGCGTTCCACCGAAGCTCGCATTGTCTCAGATGTTATGTCTGGAGCGGCAAATAAGACGCCAACGTCAGGGGTTTAGCCTTAGAATCTTGCATTGATACTCCCGCACGCAGCACAACAAACACACGCCCAATGACTGCCGCCCACAGATCACCTCTTATAGAACTAACCGGAGTGACCAAATACTTCCGCTCAGGTGCACAAGTTTTATCTGATGTATCTCTTGCCGTGCAGCCTGGAGAATTCGTCAGCCTCATCGGTCCATCAGGTTGCGGCAAAAGTACAATTTTGCGATTAACTGCTGGCCTTGATACACCCTCTAGCGGAACAGTGCGGTCACCTGCCTTAGATACAAGTGCACAGGGAACAACTTCCTTTGTATTTCAAGAAGCTACGCTCATGCCCTGGACCAGTGTGTTTAATAATGTGTGGTTACCGCTGCGCCTACAAGGACTGAATCGAGACGAATCCCATGCTCGAGTCACTCAGGCACTAAAGAGCGTCGGACTCGAAGATTTTGCGCAGGCATATCCTGCGCAACTCTCAGGTGGAATGAAAATGCGTGCGTCGATCGCTAGGGCACTCATCACCGCACCAAAAATCTTGTTGATGGATGAGCCCTTTGCTGCGCTTGATGATCTTTCAAGGTATCGGCTGAATGACGACTTGTTACGCTGGCAACAAGACATCGCCATCAGCACACTTTTTGTGACGCACAATATTGCCGAGGCTGTCTTCTTGAGTAAACGTGTTCTCGTCATGGGGGCGAGACCCGGGCGGATCGTGCATGAACTGACGATTGATGTCCCGTACCCGAGATCACCTACGTTTCGTGAATCGAGTGACTTCTTAAACTCCTGTCGATCGCTTAGCGCGGCCCTAAAGCAAGCTGCCGAAGCTGGACCAGTCTCGGTATGAAAAGTGCCCTCAACAGACTTCTGCCAGGGATCACACTCATTGCCTGTCTGCTGCTATGGGAGTTTGGTGTTCGGTGGGCCGACATACCTGCCTACACCCTTCCAACCCCTAGCGTCATTGGACTCACACTTATTGAGAACTGGTCCTCTCTTGCGACAAGCTGGTGGTTCACCATCAAAATTACTGTGGGCGCCCTACTACTTGCCTGTCTTGGTGGCGTGTTAATTGCCTCGGTATTTTCGCTATCGCCTGCACTCGAGCGTGCCTTTTTTCCAATCGCGGTTGTGCTTCAGGTGACACCGATCGTTGCCGTCGCACCACTTATGCTGATCTACATTGACAGCACCACCGTCGCACTCTTACTCTGCGCATGGATCGTCGCTTTCTTTCCTATCCTATCCAACACGGTAACGGGGCTGCGCGCGACAGATCGCAACCTCGTTGAGCTCTTCAGGTTGTATCGGGCAAGCCCCATGCAACGGTTGACCTTACTAAGAGCTCCAGCGGCACTCCCCTATTTTTTGACGGGTCTAAAAATCTCCGGGGGCTTGAGTCTGATCGGTGCAGTCACCGCAGAGATGGTTGCAGGATCGGCGGGCAGGGACACGGGCCTCGCCTCTCGAATCCTTGAGGCGAGTTTTCGTACCGAAACTCCAAAAATGTTTGCCGCACTAGCGTTGTTGGTATTAACAGGTGTACTGGTATTCATATTGTTTAATGTACTTTCACACTATTTGCTCAGCGACTGGCACAGTTCTGAGCAAGCCAACGCGTTCGAACAGAACTCCTAGGAGTATTTGATGGTCCTTCGACTTATTCAATCAATTTGTATGCTTTGCCTGGTGATATCCACGGCGCATGGGCAGCAAGCCGTTACCTTTGCGACAAACTGGAAAGCGCAAGCTGCACATGGCGGTTTTTATCAAGCAGTCGCTGATGGAACCTATAAAAAATATGGCCTTGACGTAACTATTCGCCAAGGTGGTCCGCAGGTGAATAATCGACCATTACTTCCCGCACGTCGCATTGACTTTCTGATGACCGGCAACCTATTGCATAGTTTTGACAATGTCAAAAACGGCATACCCGTCGTCGTAGTGGCAGCCATGTTTCAAAAGGATCCGCAAGCCTTGATGGCCCATCCTGGCCAAGGCTACGAAAACTTCGCGTCGCTTAAGAATGCTCCAACAGCACTGATTGCCAAAGATGGTCAATTTACCTGGTGGCAATGGCTCAAGGTCGTACATGGCTTCAAGGATGAAACACTCAAACCATACAACTACAATCTCGGACCGTTCCTCGCGCAACCAAAAGCGATTCAACAAGGCTACTCAGTCGCTGAACCCATCTATATCGAACAGCAAGGGAAATTCAAACCGGTCGTTCATTTGCTAGCGGACCATGGATTCTCGACATACAGCACTTTGATTGAAACGCGCACTGATCTAGTAAAAAGCAACCCCGATCTCGTGCAGCGTTTCGTCGATGCATCAATCATCGGCTGGGTCAATTTTATGTATGGTGATCGTTCTGCTGCGAATGCTCTGATGATGAAAGATAACCCAGAGATATCCTTGGCAGAAATCGAGGCCTCGGTTGCGCTCATGAAACAACAAGGCATCGTGGATTCGGGCGAAGCACAAACTCAAGGGATTGGTGCGATGAACGTCGCACGTATTCAGGACTTTTATAACCAAATGGTTAAAGCCGGACTCTACCAGGCGAAAGATGTTGATTTATCGAAAGTGGCGACAACCCAATTTGTAAATAAGCAACTCGGTGTACCTCTCAAACAATCACTGATGGCCAAATAAAAATGCCGGATTAGCGCGAGGCTAGTCCGGCACATTATGGGTACTGTCGGCACCTCTTTACACTGGGGTGTCACCTTTTAACGTAATGCGGTAGAGCAGACGCTTGTGTCCGTGGTAATCGTTAACCGGGTTGTGCATCACACAGCGGTTATCCCACAAAGCGATTGACTTTGGTGCCCACGAAAACCGGCAAGTAAACTCCGGCTTGACCTGATGTTGAAATAAATATTCCAGCAAGGGTGCGCTTTCCTCTTCAGTCCAGCCCGCAAAGCGCATCGTATGACCCGGATTCACATAAAGCGCCTTACGACCCGTCTCTGGGTGTGTGCGCACAACAGGGTGCTCTGACACTAACTCCTTACGCACATTCTCTTCTTTGGCTGAGTCGCCAACACGATCCTCACGCGTTTTAGTTACCGTTGCCTTAGCCGAGGAGTTCACTCCGCGCAGGCCTTGGAGCACGCGCTGTAGATCAGGTGACAGCGCCTCGTAAGCAGCATAGTTGCTCGAGAACAAGGTATCACCACCAACCGGTGGCAACTCCTCGGCGATCAACATTGTCGCCATCGGAGGCGTCTGCAGGTAAGTCGTGTCCGTATGCCAGATCCCACCAAAATTATGTTTTTCGTGGGGCAGCTTTAATACGGGAATAATAAATGGATGATCGGGCAGGCCTTTGACAAAAGGGTACTCGACGATTTCACCAAAGCGCATCGCAAAGCTTTGGAATTGATCCATCGTCATGTTCTGATCACGAAAGAATACGACCCCATTTTCCAACCAAATCTTACGTATGTCGGAGATTAAAGCGTCAGAAACATTTCCGACTAAATCCACTCCAAGAATCTCGGCGCCAACTGCTCCGGATAGTCGTTTGATTTGCATGCTATGTCCCAGCTGTTCTAAGTATTTTTAAACAAAAACTTTAGATAATCATAAGCTAAAAATTGACTGATGCACCTTTGAACACGGCAATCACTGGTGTATTGGGCACCACTGCCTTATGATGATTTGATAAAAATCAAATTAGAGACACCCCTATGTTCCGCCTAAATCAAACACGATTTGTCCTCGGACTTCTGATTAGCGCACTCTTTGCCTCTTTCCAACCTGCGCATGCTCAGAATGCCTACCCGCAAAAGCCAATCAGAATAATCGTACCCGTGGCGCCGGGGGGTGGGACCGATTTTGTAGCTCGGCTTATCGGTCAAAAACTTGGAGAAGCGCTCTCAACTCCGGTCATTATTGAAAATAAGCCCGGTGGCGCCGGAAATGTTGGTGTCGACGCAGCGGCTAAGGCCGAGCCGGATGGCTACACCCTTGTGATGCCAATCACGTCTTTCTCAGTCAATCCGGCTCTATACACCAAGCTTCCCTTTGATACTCAAAAGGACTTTGCACCGATTGCTTTAGTAGCCTCAGCGCCCTTGCTTTTAGTCGTGAATCCACAACTGCCAGTCAAGACACTAAGCGACTTGATCGCCCTTGCGAAATCTAAACCGGGCTCACTTAACTATGGCACGTCCGGCGTTGGCACAACATCACACTTAGCAGCGGAACTCTTCAAATACACCGCTAAGCTCAATATTATTAACGTCCCCTATAAAGGAGGCGCTCCGATCGTCACCGATTTAATTGCCGGAAGCATACAGATCTATTTCTCGACGGTTCCAGCCGCGTTGCCTCAAACCCAAGCAGGGAAACTTCGTGCAATCGCAATCACCAGTGCGAAACGCTTACCCAGCCTTGCCGATATCCCGACCGTCGCCGAGGCAGGTCTACCTGGCTACGACGTAGTGGGATGGTTTGGCTTGTTTGCGCCTGCCAAAACGCCAGCGGCCATTGTGGAACGCCTCAATGTCGAGGTCGTGAAAATTCTGCAAATGCCTGATGTACGAGAAAAAATCGAAGCGCACGGCTTGTTGCCAGGTGGCGGTACTTCAAAAGAACTGAGTGTGTTTTTGGACGCCGAAATCAAAAAATGGACTCAGCTGATTAAGGCAGCCAACATCACGCAACAGTAGTGCGATCTTAAAGCGGAGTGCGAAGCGGCTTGCCGGCTAAATGCAAGTTAGCGTTATCAATAAAACATACAACCGAGGCCAGCATTGCCTCGGGTGACAGGCCCGCGACGTGGGGTGTGATGATTGCATTATCAAACTCCAGCAGGGCAAGCGGTGGCTTTGGCTCACTTTCGTATACGTCGATGGCTGCCGCAGCAATGACTTTGTTTCGTAAAGCACTTGCCAGTGCTTCGGTATCGACCAAACTACCGCGTGCAATATTGACCAAAACGCCATTCGCTCCGAGCGCAGCGAGTATCTCTGCATTAATAATATGAAACGTTTCCTTCCCCCCAGGAGCGGCAACAACCAGAAAATCACACCACAGCGCAAGCGCTCGCAAGTTGGGGAAAAACTCAAATCCGGTTTCATCACGGCGCGTGCGACTGTAGTACCCAATCTGCATATCAAAGCCGAGCGCACGCCGAGCGATTTTCTTTGCAATGCCACCCATACCCAAGAAACCTAGCCGTTTGCCCGACACATTCGGCGGCCTCGGGATTGCATCACGCCAGATTCCCCTGCGTACGGCAGTGTTAAGCGAGGGAATGCCGCGGATGGCAGAGAGCAATAGCCCCATTGCATGGTCAGCGACACAATCCTCATTGGTACCAGCAGCATTACATACGCGGATACCGCGTTGCTTCAGATACTCAACCGGAACAGTTTCATAACCAACACCCAAGGTGCAAAGAATCTCTAGCTTGGGTAAGGCATTAATCTCATCGGTCGTGATACCAGTTGCGCCATTGGTCAACACAATACGAATCGTGTCACCATGCGCAGCAATCTGCGCAGCACTGTTGCTACGATCCGCACCGGACCCTTCATTCGGCGCGTAAATTAACTCAAAGTGTTGCGCAACCAA
>CAIYWO010000063.1 GCA_903929925.1 uncultured beta proteobacterium
AATCCTCTGGCAACATCGATTGCGATGGTTCAAACGATTCATGATGTGCTTAAAAAAGAGTTTGATTTTTTGCATCACGTTAAGGTGGCAGAAAAGCTGTTGGTCTCGTGTCGAGTTGCCTTACGCGGGCCAGTTGATATAGATAACGATACGGGGCTTTGGACGCAGCCTTATGACTATCTGCTTCAGTTCTCGGAGTGAGCGAGCTCAAGTATCTCCTCACTATTTTTAATAAAAATTTTTAAGTCGCAGTATCAAATTTCTCCCGATTAGGCGGGATTTTTTATTTCCAAAGGAGCTCAATATGTCAGGTGTACGCACCAGTGCCGGTACCACGCTAAAAGTGTCTGCCGCTAAACCCGCAACCTTTAATGCTCCAGGCTACGGTGCCTTAAAGTCTGAAATCGTAGGAGAGATTACCGACTTGGGCGAGTTCGGGCGCGAGTTCTCGCTAGTCACCCATCAACCGGTGGGTTCTCGTGGCACTCAAAAGTTCAAGGGATCTTTCAACGAAGGCTCCATGTCGCTATCACTTGGATTGGATATGTCCGACAAAGGCCAGATTCTAATGAAGGCGGCAAGTCTTTCTGACGCTGATTACTCCTTTACGGTAACCACTCAGAATGGCGCGCAATTCTTTTTTCAAGGCAAGGTGATGTCTTGGAAAGTGAACATTGGTTCAGTCGACCAAATTACAACTGCCTCGGCCACGATTGAGCTGACAAGTTCGCCGACAGGTATTGGCATTGTTGAGAGCCCTGTAGCGGGCGCCTAACCCTTTCACAGCAATCATCCCGCGCCGTAGGCCGTCGCGGTATCTCTCCCTCATTCTTAAGGATTTAAAAATGCTCGATATTTCAAAATTTGCAGTTAGCCCAACCTCCACAATCATCCTGGAGGACGCCGAGGGTGATCAGCTCGTCAATGAAAAGGGTGAACCAATCTCGATTACCGTGTATGGCCCTGGCTCCAAGCAGTACCAAAAGGCTCAGGCGGTGCGCAATGGTGCCATTCTCGAATGCGTGCGTAAGGGTGGCAAAAAGCTGCGCGTTCAAGAACAGTTGATATTGGATGCTGAATTTTTGTCTGGCTGCACAGCCTCTTTCAATGGATTTTCCTACAAAGACTTGACGGCTGCCGAGATGTTCAAAGCGGTTTATCTCGATACGTCGATCGGATTTATTGCTGAGCAGGTCAACAAGGCAATTGGTGACTGGGCAAATTTTACGAGAGGGTCAGTCAAGAACTGATCCTGTACGCACGGCAGTTGGGCTGGTTTCATTCTGTTCCAAAAATCAGCCCAAAGACGGGCTCTGTGACTCAGAGGCCGGTCAATGCCGCGCCTATTTCGAGGCTTGATTCGCTTCAGGTTAACGGGGGGACTCCCTTGTTTCCGGAAGTAGGTCAAGGCGAATACCTCCTTGCGCACTGGTTTGAATTGGGTCTGACCGCTACCAGTGGGATGGGGTTGTGTCCGCTTAGCTTTCAAGAGATCAAAGCCTTTAGCCAATGCCTTGGGGTCGAACTCCTTTCCTGGGAGTCGGTCACGCTGCGGCGAATGTCAGTCGAGTACCTCATGCAGTTAAGTGCAGGTGAAACGCCTGAGTGTCTGCCACCCTATGGTGATCCAGTGAATCAGTTTGATCGTGAAATCGTGGAAAAGAAAATCTCGTCAGCGCTTCGAGCGCTGATTTCTGCAAGGGTTAGTTAATGGCTGCTGTTGGGCAAC
>CAIYWO010000064.1 GCA_903929925.1 uncultured beta proteobacterium
CACAGCAACCGTCGGGATCAGAGCGGCTCGCCAGTTACGCAAAAATAACAATACGACCAGCATCACAAGGCCAATGGCAATCACCAGCGTATGCTCAGCCTCGCGTACTGACGCCCGAATGGATGGCGTGCGATCCTGCGCCACATCGAGCGTCACATCGGCGGGTAACATTGCCCGCAAAATAGGCAAATCCGCACGAATCTGATCAACCGTCTCAATAATATTGGCCTTCGCCTCACTACGCACAAGGACCAAGATCGCCTGCTGCGCATTGAAATATCCAAGGTTGAATGTATCTTCAACCGAGTCTTCAACCTGCGCCACATCCGATAAGCGCACAGCTGCACCGTTGCGCCAGGCAACGATCAGAGGCCGATAGTCTGCGGCCTTCCAAAGCTGATCGTTAGCGACGATCTGCCAGCGCAACGTATCGTTTTCCAGAAAACCCTTTGGTCGTGTAGAGTTTGCCGCTGCGATAGCGGTGCGCACGGCCTCAAGCGACACGCCATATTGCGTCAGTTTTTCAGGATCGAGATCGATTCTGACAGCAGGTAACGAGCTGCCACCAATCTGAACTTCTCCAACACCTTGTACCTGGGATAACTTTTGCTGTACGGTGGTCGACGCGATGTCATACAACTGACCCTGGGACAAGGTTGCAGACGTCAACGCCAGCGTCATGATGGGCGCAGCCGACGGATTAGCTTTCTTATACGAGGGGTTGTTGCGCAACCCACTGGGCATCATCGCGCGCGCCGCGTTAATCGCCCCCTGTACATCGGTCGCAGCACGACTAATGTCACGACTCAAGTCGAACTGCAAGGTGATGCGCGTCTGACCTGTCGTACTGCGCGAGGTCATCTCGGTTAAGCCTGCAATGGTTCCCAAGGACCGTTCAAGCGGTGTGGCAACGGTGGCAGCCATCACCTCCGGACTTGCTCCGGGAATACTTGCGCTGACCGAAATCGATGGCAATTCAATTTGTGGCAGTGGCGCGATGGGCAACAGGCTATGCGCCAGCCAGCCCGCTAAAACCACTCCGAGCCAGATCAACGTCGTGGCCACCGGACGCACGATGAACGGCCCGGACAAACTCATTACTGAGCCCCCTCGCCTATGACCGACTGACGCTGCCCACGCAGACGATCAAAAAACAGATAAATCACGGGCGTCGTAAATAGGGTCAGAACTTGGCTAACAATAAGCCCTCCCACCATCACCAGACCAAGAGGTTGGCGCAACTCGGCGCCAGTGCCATTCGACAGCATTAAGGGAACAGCACCAAACAACGCTGCGAGTGTTGTCATCAAAATGGGACGGAAGCGCAAAATTGCTGCCTGCTCGATCGCCTCACGTGCCGAGAGCTTGAGCTTGCGCTCCGCCTCAAGTGCAAAGTCAATCATCATGATGGCATTCTTCTTGACAATACCAATCAACAGAATGATGCCGATAATGCCAATCATGTCCAGATCGCGCCCCGACAACTGCAATGCAAGCAAGGCACCAATCGCTGCCGATGGCAGGGTTGAAAGAATCGTAACTGGATGAATAAAGCTCTCATACAGCACGCCAAGCACGATATACATCGTAATCACAGCGGCCAATATCAAAAATAGCGTGCTGGACAAGGAAGCCTCATACGCGCGCGCAGCGCCTTGGAAGCGTGTCTGTACGCTTAGAGGCAAGCCAATTTCTCTTGTGGCCTGGGTCACCGAATCCACCGCACTCGACAAGGAGGCTCCGGGCTTCAAGTTAAACGAGATGGTCACGGACGGGAACTGATCAAGACGACTAATCACAAGCGGCGAGCGGCCCTCAGTCACCTTCACGACACTCGTGAGGGAGATCGGTTTGCCCGTTGTGCTTTTTATATAAACGCTCGAGAGCGAAGACGGATCGCGCCGAAACTGCTCCGGCACTTCAATCACAACGCGATACTGATTCGACTGGGTAAAGACTGTTGAGATCTGGCGTTGTCCAAACGCGTCATACAAGGCATCGTCAATTGCTGCGGCAGAAATACCGAGCCGCGCGGCTGCATCGCGATCAATATCGATGAACGTATTGAGTCCTTCTTCTTGCATGTCGTCGATCACATCAGCGAGTTCAGGCTTGGTGCGCAACACATCCACCAACTTTGGAACCCACATACTTAACAGCCCAGGGTCCGCGCTTTCAAGCGTCAGTTGATATTGCGTGCGACTCACACGATCTTCGACTGTTAAGTCTTGAACCGGTTGCAAATAAAATTGCAGGCCCACCACCATCTCGAGTTCGCTCTGCAGTCGACGCAGCACTTCAGAAATGTCCGTACGTCGCTGACTATGCGGTTTTAAGGCAACCTGTATCCGCCCGGTATTGACGGTCTCATTGACGCCATCAATCCCAATAAATGAGGATACGCTGCTTACGTCAAGGTCTTGCAAAATCGTCTTAACGGCAGACTGTTGTCGTTCGGCCATCGCAGAAAACGCCAGATTCTGCGGCGCTTGGGTCACAATCTGGATCAACCCAGTATCCTGCACCGGAAAAAATCCTTTGGGAATCCCAACATACAACAAGGCAGTGAGCACGAAGGTACCGAGCGCGACGACCAGTGTTAAACCTTGGCGTGCAAGCACCCAGCGCAACGCCACACCATACAGCGCGATCATGCCATCTATTTTTTGCTGAACCTTGCGCGCCAGCCATCCAGCACGGTCATGATCGCCGGCACGTAACAGACGTGCACACATCATCGGAGTCAAAGTCAGCGATATCAGTAAGGACAACAATATTGCAACGGCGAGGGTGACAGCAAACTCCCTGAATAACCGTCCAACTACTTCGGTCATAAAGAGCAAGGGGATCAGCACTGCAATTAACGACAACGTGAGCGACACTAAGGTGAAACCAATTTGCGAGGCCCCCTTCAAAGCAGCCTGCATGGGTGTATCACCGCGCTCTAGGTAGCGGGCAATGTTTTCGATCATGACAATCGCATCATCCACAACAAACCCGGTCGCGATCGTCAACGCCATCAGCGTCAGGTTGTTGATACTAAATCCCGCCAAATACATAATGCCAAAAGTGCCGACTAATGAAAGAGGCACGACAACACTGGGAATAAGCGTGGCGGTCAGCGTGCGCAAAAAGACAAAAGTCACTAGCACCACTAAGCCAATGGCGATAAACATCTCGACCTGTACATCCCGGACCGAGGCGCGAATTGTTTGGGTACGGTCAGACATCACCGTCACGTCCAGATTCGCGGGTAGCGCAGTGCGCAACTGAGGCAACAACGCTTGGATACGATTGACCACATCGATCACGTTCGCACCGGGCTGGCGCTGCACGTTCAGAAGAATGGCAGGCTGTGTGTCGGCCCAAGCTGCGAGTCGCGCATCCTCTGCCTCCATCAGCACCGTCGCGACATCCGACACGCGTAGCGGCGCATCGTTACGGTATGTCACAACCAGATCCATGTAGTCACTCGGACTCTTCAACTGATCGTTCGCGTTGATCGTGGTCGATCGCACCGGACCATCGAGAGTGCCCTTGGGTTGATTAACGTTCGCCCCCACGACAGCAGTGCGCACGTCTGCAAGTGTCAATCCGTAGGCTGCGAGCGACTGAGGATTGGCTTGTATCCGCATCGCCGGCCGCTGCCCCCCCGCCACACTGACCAAACCAACCCCAGCGACTTGCGATATTTTTTGTGCCATCCGCGTATCAACCAAATCGCGGATCTGTGGCAAGGGTACTGTGGGCGATGTAATCGCAAGCGTAATGACAGGTGCGTCCGCTGGATTAACTTTGTTATAGATGGGTGGCACAGGCAAGTCGCGCGGTAACAAGTTGCTAGCCGCATTAATAGCCGCCTGGACTTGTTGCTCGGCAACATCCAAACGCAAGGAAAGCGCAAATTGCAGCGTAATGATCGACGCGCCCGCGGAGCTGCTAGAGGTCATTTGCCGCAGTCCGGGCATTTGCCCGAACTGACGTTCGAGCGGCGAGGTGACGAGTGCTGCCATCACCTCTGGACTCGCACCTGGATAAAACGTTGTTGCCTGAATCGTTGGATAATCTACTTCAGGCAAAGACGCAACGGGCAGCCACCGGTAAGCTATTAAACCCGACAGCAGCAGTGCGATCATTGCCAGCGTTGTGGCAACTGGCCGCAGAATAAATGGGCGTGAAAGGTTCACGGCCGAGCAGACCCCGGCGCACCAGCAGGACGTCGAGCGCCGCCGGTCTGATCACCGGTTGCGCCAGGCGCTCCAATGACACGCACTTTGGCACCAGCGCGCAGCCTGTCTGTGCCCTCAAGCACCACACGGTCACCGACCTTGATACCGTCCAGAACCACCACGCGCTCACCACTGCGATCACCGATCTTCAAAGGCTTCACAGCCGCAGTATCGTCGGCTTCGACCACGTACACAAATGCACCCCGATTACCTTGCTGTACGGCAGCCGCTGGGATGGTGAGCGCGTTTTGTAACGTACGCACCTTCATCCGAACATTGACGAACTGATTAGGAAAGAGCGCATCCGTCTGGTTGGCAAACTCCGCTTTGAGTTTGACGGTTCCCGTAGCAATATCAATTTGGTTATCTATGGACAGCAACTTGCCTTGTGCCAGACGATTCATATCAGCACGATCGTACGCATCGACCGCAAGTGTCTGCCCAGCAAGCATTGGCTCACGCACAGCCGGCAAATCATTTTCAGGTAACGTGAACATCACTGCGATAGGCTGCGTTTGTGTGATGACAACAACACCGGCCGGATCGTTAGCGTTGACTAAATTACCAGCATCAACACGGCGCAACCCTAGCCTGCCTGCGATCGGAGCGGTGATGGTGGTGTAGCTTAATTGCAAGCGTGCATTGTCGACGGTTGCCTGATCACTTTTAATTAGGCCTTCAAATTTACGCACGAGCGCTGCTTGCGTATCAAGTAACTGTGGTGCGATGGAATCTTGTTTACGCAAGGTCTGGTAACGCTGCAAATCGCGCTTGGCGTTTTCATACTGGGCTTCGTTTTGTTGCTGTGCACCCAACGCTTGATCCAAGGCGACTTCGAATGGTCGTGGATCGATACGGGCTAACACGTCGCCCGCCTTGACGCTATCCCCCTCTTTGAACAAGACCTCCACCAACTCGCCTTGAACACGGCTGCGCACAGTCACAGTATTAAACGCAGTCACCGTACCAAGGCCACGCAGATAGATATCCAGGCTTTCAGAAACCGCAGCTTGCACGCGTACGGGCACCATCGGCGTCATTCCAGCGGGCGGGCCCTTGGGCGCGGCAGGCTTGTTGGCATCACTTGACCACCAATACATGCCGCCAGCCAACAATGCCAACACAACAACAATCCAGCCCCACGGCAACCGACGGGCGGACCTGGAAGGCACATGCTCAGACATAGGGATTCCAACTGGCCCTAAAGGGCACAAAGAGTCATTTTGAAGTTGACGTCATGCGTCACCGCATGGGGTCGATGCTCGCCATCCTGTGCAGAATAGCGAATCCAGACCATATATTTATTGGCGCTGATTTCAGGAAACACACCCAGAGATTCATCAACCCATACGCGTAAAAGCTGATACGTTTTACCAGCCAGCATTTGTTGAAACGCACCTTTAGGTGCGACAGCATCCGTTGCCTGACCAGTTTCGCGCAACAGTCGCATCACCATCGAGATCCCGGCATGCAACGGCATCAGCGTTGACATCCAGCGCTGCAAATCATTACAGCGTTCCGCTTCGCTGCGGTACTGCCACGCATGAAACGATGGCATATCAACTTGTGTTCCACCGCCCGGTACAGCAAGCCGTCCGCGCAAACTACTTAACCATTCATTGGCGCGAAGTTCTTGTCCGGTTTTTCCTGCCGCAGTTAAATTCGTCGTGACGCGCTCAAGCTCGAGCAGCATCTTCGCTAAGGTTTTTTCGTCTACGCTCGGATGGTCCTTAAGCGAAGAAAGCACATTGCGCTGACGCTCTAAATCTTGCAGCACAGTGCCTTTCACGTCCGTTCGTTCCGTTGCATCCAACAGATCAAATAAAGCGGCCAAAGCCACTTGATGATGCCGTGCATCACCGGGCTGGGCAAAAAATATCATCCGGTCAAGCAAGGACTCCAGACGCATCAGCGCACGGATTCGCTCGTTAAAAGGATATTCAAAAAGAATCACAGATATTCATCGCAAAAGGCGGAGGATGCACCAAAAATGAGCACACTTATCCAGATAACGATAGGTTACACCACCCCTCGTGTAGGACCAACACTTGTTTTTCAAGTTCTTCTAGCGTCGTATTTGCCGAATTGACAATTATGTCGTCCGCCACAGCCAATCTTTGCGCCCGGGTTGCCTGAGCGGCAAGAATGCGACGAATCGTGTCGATAGAGATTCCAGAACGAGCCTGAACGCGCTCGATTTGGGTTGCCTCCTCGCAATCCACCACGCAAAGACGATCGATGCGGTCTCGCCAGCGACCAGACTCTACCAATAAGGGCACGACAAACACGGCATAAAGCCCGGTTGCCGCCTGGGACTGCGCAAAGACTTCCTGAGCAATAAGGGGGTGCAAAATACCCTCCAGCGCTGTGCGTTTAGCCGGGGTAGCAAACACGAGTTCGCGCATGCGTGTGCGATCAAGCGCACCGTCTGGCCCAATCAAATCAGCGCCAAACGTCTCTCGAATGGGTGCGATCGCCAAGCCCTCGGGCGCTGTCAGCGCGTGCGCGATCTGATCCGTGTCGATCACACTGGCACCCCACCCTGCCAATAAATTAGCAACGTAAGTCTTACCAGAACCAATCCCACCAGTCAGACCAAGCTTGAACACCTTTGAACTCCTTGTTTCCCGTTCAATTTAGCTGTGACAACATCACGAGAATACCGCCGAACGCCAGCCCCGGGCCAAACGGCCTGGGGGCCCTGAACTCTTGTCTTCCAAGCACATGATCCAACGCCGCAGTCAGACATAGCCAAAGCGACGCCGCTAACCAAACGCTCGGAAGCGCCCAGATCCCAAGCCATGCCCCGATCGCAGCCGATAGTTTAAAGTCACCACGCCCGATTGCCTCCCGACCAGTGACCCAACGAAAAACCGCGACTAACAACCACATGACAATATAGCCCGCGGCCGCCCCCGCCACCGAGTGCTCAAGCGATGCCCAGCCCCCAAACAGGCTAAATAACAAGCCAAGCCAGAGCATGGTTAGCGTCAAGCGGTCCGGTAGCATCCCGGTTTGCGCATCGATGCGAGCCTGAATCAACAGCAGCGCGCAGAAGATAGAGCACGACCAGAACAGCCCGATGCCATCAGAGTTTGTGCACGCGCTTAAGCCAACGATCGCTACTCCGCATAACACGCCAGACACTCGCAGCTGGCCATCGAGCCTACGGGCCTGCGCGTGACCGCTAGTAGGTGGTTCGTCGGCAGGTTCCATCAGCCCCCAAACAAGCCAATAGCGTCTAAAAATTTGCCGCACAATCCAGAGGAGCAAAACGGCGGCAAACAGCCCGGCAGCCGCGCCCAGCGCAAGCCAGCCCAGAATCTCAGTAAACATGCGGAATCCAGCCAGATTTGTCTGCAGGGAATCGGGCAAATGCGTAGAATGCAGACATCAATTCAGTTATGCCCTCGACTCAGGAAGTAAATCATGTTCGGACAAAACAAGCCTTTCCAGCCCCGCGTTACACAACTAAGTCGTGGAGCCCTACTGGCCAGCGCTCTACTGTTAACGGCTTGCGCGCAAATGCAGCAGCCTGGCTACTACAGCCTGCCATCCGCGAGCTCGGCAACAGACGCCCAAGCACAAGCTGAGGGCGCTTACGCCACCCAAGCAGTGCGTCCACCAAGCCAAATTCAGATCGGCTTAAACGCCTCAGCACCTAGCCAACAGCAAGCCGGCGTGAACACAGCAGCAAACGTTGTTGGGAATCCAGCAAGCGGCAACACCGCTGCGCCCGCCGCGACCGATACTTTGCGGGGTGAACTCATTCCAGAACCTCAAACGTTTGCTGGCACGATTCCCTGTTTCCATCCAGAAATGAAGTGTGTTGCGCAGCGTGTGACCATTACGATTTCTCCAAATGGTCGTTGGCGCGCTCGTGCAGCCTACCTCGGACAAAACAACAAGACGTCACAACTTGCAGACCAAGGTTGCTGGCGCGCGGTTCCACAGGCTGTGCCGCGTGTCGTTTTGCTCAATGATCAGGGTAATGTCCGTGCCGAGCTTGCAATGACCAGCACGAACGTCTTGCGTTTGGTTTCAATAAACGGGGACACGCCGAATCTGACCTACACACTGACGCGTCAGCCGGACCTTGATCCAATTAACGAAT
This sequence comes from uncultured beta proteobacterium, assembly GCA_903929925.1. Taxonomy (GTDB): domain Bacteria; phylum Pseudomonadota; class Gammaproteobacteria; order Burkholderiales; family Burkholderiaceae_B; genus Zwartia. The sequence goes on from CAIYWO010000064.1 coordinate 8,344, forward strand.
TGAATAATCAAACCTCACCGAACTGCTCCTGAACGCTTGAGGTGTCACAACTGAGCTCGGGCTGCGTGCAAACGTGGCGAGCCAGTTGTACAGCATTACGTACGCCCATCTTGTAAAAGATTCTTGCTCGGTGTGCTTCTACGGTGCGCATCGAAATACCAAGCTCGATTGCGATCAGCTTGTTCGATTTGCCTTCAGCAACCGGATGAATGACGTCGCGCTCACGCGCTGTCAGTGCTTTCCAACCCGCCCCGTTCGTTTCGTCAACATGCTTCATGCTGCCCCTCCGTTTCATGACGAAGAGCAGTCTGGCACACGGAGATAGGAACGAACAGCTGTCAAATCTGACAGGCGGAATAACCCTAGGTACCTCTTGACAGTGCCTAGAGCTCTAAATTGTCAATCAGGCGTGTCGCACCAAGCTTGGCAGCCGCCAATACCACGAGCGGCTCACCGGCGAGCATCTCCGCCTGTGACGGCTTATGCAGATCACGGCGACGGCGAATTGCGATGTAATCGACTAGCCAGCCACGAGACTGCAAATAGTTTGTAGCCTCTTGCTCAAGCAAGGCAGCATCTGCGGCACCCGCACGCACCTTTGCCTGCATGATGCGCAATTGCGCAAACAGCTGTGGTGCCTCAGTGCGCTCGGTGGGTTGCAGATAGACGTTACGTGATGACAGCGCAAGCCCGTCCTCGGCACGAACGGTCTCATGCGCAAGAATTTCAACAGGCAACTGAAACTGCCGGCACATATTTCGGATAACCATCAGCTGCTGGTAATCTTTTTTTCCAAACACAGCCACCCGAGGCTGCACACAAGAAAACAATTTAAGAACAACGGTACTGACGCCGCCAAAAAAGCCCGGGCGGCACTCGCCTTCAAGAATGTCGCCAAGCTCTTGTGGTGGCTGCACACGATAGTTTTGTGGCTCTGGATACAACTCACTTTCATTCGGCGCGAACAATACATAGACGTTTCGATCGCGCTCTAACTTGGCGATATCATCGCGCAATGTACGAGGGTATCTATCAAAGTCTTCATTCGGCCCAAACTGCAAGCGATTCACAAAAATGCTCGCGACTACAGGGTCGCCGTGCTGGCGAGCCAGCTTCATCAAGGCCAGATGACCTTCATGAAGATTGCCCATCGTCGGGACAAACGACACACGCAACTGACCTCTAAGCTGATCGCGTAATTCTTCGATCGTGTGTACGACTTTCAATAGATTCTCCGGAGACGCGAGACGCTTGGCCTACGTGGCAGCGCTGGTGTAAGCCAAGCGCACATAGATAGGCGCGTAGGGTTCAGCCTGAGTAATTTCGAGCAAGGACTCACGAGAGAGCTCAAGCAAGGCCAAGAAATGCACGACGACGACCGCGACAGCAGCTCCCTCGGCAATACGCTCCATGAACAACTGACCAAACTCAATAAATCGCACATCAGATAAGCGACGCAGAATATGTGTCATATGATCACGCACAGATAACTGTTCACGCGTGATGTGATGATGGGCGTTGAGTTTCGCGCGCTTAAGGATATCAATCCAGGCCTGGCGCAAGTCTTCGACACTCACGTCAGGCAACGCACGCTCAATGCGCAAATCAGCAAAAGCCTGCGCCCGCTGAAAATCCCTTCCGAGTTGCGGGAGGGCATCCAGCTGCTGCGCAGCAAGCTTCATCTTTTCGTACTCAAGCAAACGACGAACCAGTTCAGCACGTGGATCTTCTGGTTCTTCGCCCGACTCGGTCTTTTTGACCGGCAACAACATTCTGGCTTTGATTTCGATCAGCATCGCAGCCATCAGCAAATATTCTGCCGCTAGCTCCAGGTTGTGCATACGAATTTGATCGACGTACGACAAATATTGCCGCGTCACTTCGGCCATCGGGATGTCGAGTACGTTGAAGTTTTGCTTGCGAATCAAATAAAGCAATAAGTCCAACGGGCCTTGAAACGTCTCAAGAAAAACCTCTAGCGCGTCAGGCGGGATGTACAAATCCGTCGGCAACGCGAACAACGGCTCACCATAGAGCCGGGCAAGCGCGACGGTATCCACCACATCGGGGGTTGTGTCGACAGAGGGCTCTACGAGCGCCTCAAGACTTTCACCGGAAACCTGAGCCGAATTCATTGAGCCTAGTTGTTCTGATAAACGTACGGAGTCTGACGCACGCGGGCCTGCTTAAAGCCTTCAGCCAGCTCTGGGTCCTGGGCCTTATCCCACAAACGCGCCCGACCATCTCGCTGTCGTTGCTCAACGTCAGGATGGCTGGATTTATAGGATTGAAGGAACTGCGTAATTTCGGAGGTGTATTGCTCGGCCATGGAAGTTCAGCGAAAGGTTAGACTGTCGTCTAGTGTACTGTAGACGCGATCAACTCATCCCCATGCAGCAACCCAATTTACCTAATCTCGACGAACCTGAAGCGGTTCCCGAGAAATCCCGACGAATTTTGCCGTTTATCGTCGGCTGCGCCCTGCTCATGCAAATGCTTGACGCAACGGTCGTCACGACCGCCTTACCTGCCATGGCACGCGAGTTGGGCTCCAATCCGATTGAAATGAACCTGGCGATCACTTCCTATCTCATCTCAACCGCCGTCTTTGTGCCAATTAGCGGCTGGGCCGCCGACCGCTACGGAGCAAGAAAAGTCTTTATCGCAGCGATTTTGCTGTTTTCTCTTGGCTCCCTGACCTGCGCCCTTTCACAAACGCTGTCCCAACTGGTCATTTCCCGCATTGTGCAAGGCCTGGGCGGGGCGATGATGGTCCCTGTGGGTCGCATCATCTTGTTGCGGACCATTCCAAAACACGAATTGATCAAAGCCATGGCGCTTTTATCGATGCCGGCGCTCATCGGTCCGATGGCTGGCCCACCCCTTGGCGGCTTCTTGGTGACTTACGCCTCCTGGCACTGGATTTTTCTCATCAACATTCCTATAGGAAGCTTAGGGATCTGGATGGTGTTGAAGCATGTTCGCGAACTGCCCTCAGATGGCCTGCGTCACCCTCTCGACTTTTGGGGTTTTATCCTGAGTGGCCTGTGTATGGCGTGCCTCGTAAGCGGCTTCGAAACACTGGGCAATGCAGGGTCATCGTCGGGCCTGAGTATCCTTCTGATGGCACTGGGCTTACTCGCGGGATGGGCGTACACACTGCACGCCCGTAAGCACGCAGAACCCATCCTAAATCTATCGCTTCTAAAAATTCAGACTTTCAGAACAGCCTTACTGGCAGGCAATCTTTGCCGCTTCAGTATCGGTGCAACGCCCTACCTTCTGGCGCTTTTGTTGCAAGTTGGCTTTGGCATGAGCGCGCTGGCAGCCGGACTCATCACGTTTGCTGGCGCCGTGGGCTCCTTAGCGATGAAAATGGCTGCGCCCCGGATTCTTAACCGCTGGGGCTATCGACGGGTACTGACGATCAACGCGATCTTTACCGGGCTGAGCCTCATGATCTGCGCAAGCTTCACACAAGAGACGCCGGGCTTATTGATGATGGCAATCCTGTTACTAGGCGGATTCTTCAGATCTTTACAATTTACTGCCGTCAATACACTCGCCTATGCCGATATCAACCAGACGGACATGAGCCGTGCAAGCAGTTTCGCCGCAATGGGTCAGCAACTCGGCATCAGCCTAGGTGTTGGGGTCGCTGCAGAAACAGTCAGTATCTGTATGTCTTTGCGAGGCTCGCAAACGATCACCCCTCAGGATGTACTGATCGGTTTTGTTGTCATTGGCACGCTCTGCTCACTTGCGGCGCTTTCTTTTTGGCGGCTCTCGCCAACAGCGGGAGCATCCCTACGCAACAAGGCGTAGTACAAAAGCCTTAGTTCACTTGCGCGCCAGATAGATTCACGAGATCTTTATATTTATCGAGCTCTTGCTTAACCATTTCAGCGAACTGCGCAGAACTCAGAGGTTTTGCATTGGAACCCATCTCAACCAGACGCTTGGAGATCTCGGGGTCGAGGAGAGCTTGTGCGTAAGCTGTGTGCAGTTTCGCAAGCACCGGGGCAGGAGTCCCTGCTGTCGCAAACACGCCAAACCAAGTACCAATATCGAACGGCTTGATGCCCGCCTGCTCGACAGTCGGCACATCAGGCAGCATGGCCGAGCGTGCAGCCGTCGTCACAGCAAGTGCAACGACTTTCCCTTCTTTAATCAGCGGCGCCGCAGAAGCAAGATTATCAAACATGAAATCCGATTGCCCAGATAACAATGCGAGCTTGGCTGGGGCAGCACCTTGATAAGGAATGTGCACAATCTTGACTTGCGCGCGGGCACCGAGCAATTCACCCGCTAAATGCCCCGCACTACCCGAGCCGCCCGAACCATAGTTCAACTTCCCCGGATTTGCTTTGGCGTACGCGACTAAATCAGCCATCGTACGTATGTTGTTCTTGTCTGCAAATTCCTTGTTCAGAACCAGAACGTTCGGCACCGATGCTACCAAGGCCACTGGAGCGAAATCCTTGACTGCGTCATAAGGGATCTTAGAAAACAACCAGGGGTTGATCGCATGCGTAGCAACGGCACCCATCACGAGCGTGTAACCATCAGGCTGGGCCTTGGCGATCAGGTCAACACCAATGTTGCCGCCTGCGCCGGGCTTATTTTCAACGATGACAGGCTGGCCAAGAGACACTTTGACCTTCTCGGCCAAGACCCGAGCAATCGTATCCAACGGCCCACCTGGTGGGTAAGGCACGACAAAACGAATCGGTTTACTCGGCCATTGCGGCTGAGCCTGTGCGCTTACCGTCACGCCCACACTCAACAGCACCGCACAAGCAAGACTAGACAGCACGAGGCCCCTACGTACTAGACAAAAAGCTTGCTTCATATTCAGGGCCGCCGTTAAAAAATTAGTGCAGGATTTGACTCAGGAACAGCTTCGTACGCTCATTCTGGGGATTATCAAAGAAAGCGTCTGGCGTGTTCTGTTCAATGATTTCGCCGCGATCCATGAAAATCACTCGGTCGGCAACTTTGCGTGCGAAACCCATTTCGTGGGTCACGACTAGCATCGTCATTCCAGTGTCTTCGGCTAAACCAACCATCACGTCAAGCACCTCTTTGACCATCTCTGGATCAAGTGCCGAGGTGGGCTCGTCAAACAACATGACCTTAGGGTCCATACACAACGAACGCGCAATCGCGACTCGCTGTTGCTGCCCACCAGACAGCTGGCCTGGGAATTTACTTGCCTGCTCTGCGATGCGAACACGCTCGAGATATTTCATTGCCCTAGCCTCAGCTTCAGCCTTTGGCGTTTTGAGCACCCAGATCGGTCCGAGAGTCAGATTCTCGAGAACGGTCAAATGCGGGAACAAGTTGAAATGTTGGAACACCATGCCTACGTCGCGGCGAATCGCTTCAACATCGCGAATGTCGTTGGTGATCTCGGTACCTTCAACAATGATGTGGCCTTTCTGATGCTCTTCCAGACGATTGATGCACCGAATCAGCGTGGACTTGCCCGAACCGGAAGGTCCGCAAATCACGATTCGCTCACCAGGTGCGACGTCCAAATTAATGTTTCGCAACACGTGGAACTTGCCATACCACTTGTTGACTTCTTTCATGCTAATGATGGCGTCAGCCATACACGATCTCCAGAAATAATTAGCGCCCGGTCGTCACAAACACACCGTTAGCGTTGATGCTCCGTCGCCAGCCTCTTCTCCAAAGCCTGACTATATTTAGACATCGAATAGCAAAACAGGAAGTAAATAGCCGAGATGAAAATGTAAACCTCAACGCTAAACCCGCGCCAGGCCTGATCCACCAACGCAGCTTTTGCTGCTTGGGTCAGATCAAAAATACCAATGATCACGACGAGAGAAGTGTCTTTGAACAGTGCGATAAATAGTCCAACAAGCGGAGGAATCACAATCTTCAGCGCCTGGGGTAGCACGATCAAACGCATTTGTTGCCAATAGGTCAGCCCCAACGAATCAGCGCCTTCGAATTGCCCTTTGGGAATGGCCTGTAGGCCGCCGCGAACAGTCTCAGCCATGTAGGCGGCTGCAAACAAGATGATGGCAACCTGTGCACGCAACAACTTATCAATCGTCACGCCCTCTGGCAGAAACAAGGGCAACATTACGGCAGACATGAACAGCAAGCTGATGAGCGGGACCCCGCGAATCAACTCAATGTAGACCACGCAGAGTGTTTTGATTGCCGGCATTTTTGAGCGGCGGCCCAAAGCCAACAGCACGCCCAACGGAAATGCAAACGCAATACCAAAAGTCGACAAGATCAAAGTCAGCGGCAAGCCACCCCACCGACTGTTCTCGACGTAGGTCAGGCCAAATACGCCGCCCCACATCAAGACCGCAACGCTCGACAGCGCGACGATCCACATAAAGAGCAAAGAAATATTCCAGAAACGGCGCACACCGCTCAGGACAATGACACCCACGAGAATCAATGTCGCCAATAAGGGACGCCACTGCTCCTCGTAAGGATAGACACCAAACAGGATCAGACGATGTTTTTCAACGATCATTGACCAACAGGCGCCCGTCACTTCGCGGCACTCCTGAGAGGTCTTGGCCGTCGCAGTTGAACTGATCAAAAACCAATCCACCATCGCCGGCACCGTTGCGAACAGCAACCAGACGGACAGAATCGTTAGCAGTGTGTTGAACGGGGAAGAAAACAGTTGCGTACGCAACCAGTTCCATACCGACAAACGTGAGGACGGCGCTAACTCGGTGCTCGGAGTAGAAACATTAGCTTGGCTTGTCATCTTATCTTTCCACCAAAGCTATACGCTTGTTGTACCAATTCATAAACACCGAAATAGATAAACTGACAGTCAGATATGCGGCCATGATCATCAAGATCCCCTCGATCGCCTGTCCGGTCTGATTCAGAGTGGTATTGATGACCGAAACGATATCGGGATACCCGATCGCCACAGCCAACGAACTATTCTTTGTGATGTTGAGGTATTGGCTTGTCATCGGGGGAATGATGACGCGCAAGGCTTGCGGCAAAACAACCAAACGCAGCACCAGGCTGCTCTTCAGTCCCAGGGCGCCAGCAGCTTCCCATTGACCGCGTCCAACAGACTGGATGCCAGAACGCACGACCTCAGCGATAAAACCAGAGGTGTAGATCACGAGACCAAACAACAATGCTGCGAATTCGGGTGTGAACGTCATCCCACCGACAAAATTAAAACCTTTGAGCTCTGGCACCTCGAGGGACAAGTCCGTGCCACTGACCCACCAGACCAACGCGGGGAAAATGAAGAGCAATCCTATCGCCCAACGGATGATGGGGAAAATCTGACCCGTGCGTGCTTGACGCTGACGTGCCCAGCGACTCAAACCGAAAATCACAGCAATCGCGAGCAGGAGACCCGCAAACAACCAGGTCAATCCATCGCCATTAATAGTCGGCATCTGAATGCCACGGTTCGACACAAAAACGCCTGGCAGCGGGTGATACGCTTTACGCGGTCCCGGCATCGTCTCTGAAATAATCGCGTACCAAAAAAACAATTGCAGCAACAAGGGGATGTTGCGCATGACTTCGACGTAGACACTCGAAATTTTTCGGATCAGCCAGTTCTTTGACAAACGGGCGATGCCGATAATGGTGCCCAGCACCGTGGCAAGAATGATACCGATCAAGGCGACACGCAAGGTATTGAACAGGCCAACACTAATCGCCCGGGCATAGGTATCCGCCGGCGTATAGCTAATGGGCGTTTCACCAATCGCGAAACCTGCCTCGCGACTTAAAAAACCAAAACCGGTCGTAATGTTACGAACCGACAAGTTGTGCATGGTGTTGTGCACCAAGTACCAACCAATGCCACCAACAATTGCGACGGCAAGGATCTGATAGATGACTGAGCGAACGCCCGGGTCATTCCAGGACAAGCGCCGACGAGGTGGCTGCGCTGGAGGAGTATCTTTATGATTCATTATGAGTTGGGGCGACGCACGAACACTTGCCCGTGCAGTCGCCCCTTTAAGTCAACAGTGATTAACGAATTGGCCAGGCGTACATAATGCCGCCTTTCGTCCACTGTTGGTTCAAACCACGCTCGAGTTTCAAGGGTGTGTTCTTACCGATGTTGCGCTCAAAGCTTTCGCCGTAGTTACCGACTGCCTTGAGGATGTTGTAGGCCCACTTTTCGTCCACGCCCAAGTTCTTACCCATTCCTGGTGTCACACCGAGAATGCGCTGAATGTTGGGGTTGGTGCTCTTGAGCATTTCGTCGACGTTCTTCTGGGTGATGCCATACTCTTCGGCTTCCACCATTGCGTTGAAGCTCCAACGCACAACGTTGAGCCATTGCTCGTCGCCCTGACGAACCAGAGGACCGAGAGGCTCTTTCGAAAAGTCTTCAGGCAAGATGACGTAGTTATCAGGCTTGTCGAGTGACGAACGCGAAGATGCCAAGCCCGACTTGTCGGTTGTGTATGCATCGCAACGACCCGAAACGAAAGCACGAACGACTTCGTCAAGCTTTTCGATGACAACTGGCTTGAACGAAAGCTTATTCGCACGGAACCAGTCAGCAAGGTTCAATTCGGTGGTGGTGCCGGGCTGGACACAGATTGTGGCGCCGTTGAGCTCTTTTGCGCTCTTGATGCCGCTATCCTTGCGAACCATGATGCCCTGGCTGTCATAGAAGTTGACTGCAACACCGATCAAACCGAGCGATGTGTCGCGTGTCATCGTTTGTGTCGTGTTGCGCACCAAAACGTCGATCTCGCCAGACTGCAACGCTGTGAAGCGCTGCTGAGCTGTCAATGGTGTAACTTTGAATTTTGTTGAATCACCGAACATTGTGGCGGCGAAGGCACGGCACAAGTCGATATCCAAGCCCGACCAGACGCCTTTGCTATCTGGAGCCGAGAAACCAGCCAGACCGGTGTTTGTGCCGCACTGGACAAAACCTTTTTTCTTGACGGCGTCAAAAGTTGGGCCCGCTTGAACGGCGGTGTTGGCAGCAACAAGTGCGGCGCCAACGAGTGCAAGTTTTAAAAATTTCATAAGTCGATCTCCAGATCACGACGGGGGACGACAAACCTAGGGAATGTCGAGTTAGTAATTTGTGCAAGGCACCAATGGTAGCCTTACCCATGCAAGCAATGTATGGGGGAAATCCCTTGCAGTCAATCTCCCAAAACAGTGCAGTTACCCCCCCAATTTGGTGCTAACACCCCATAATTGTCATGTAGGCATTGCCGGGCGTTATGATGAGAGCTTCTATTCGGTTCAACCATGATTGAATTCCAACACGTTTTCAAATCTTACGGCCAAGGACGCAGCATCCTAGCTGACATCAGCTTCAAAGTGTCAGCTGGCGAATTTGTATACGTCGCTGGCCCCTCGGGCGCTGGCAAATCCACACTACTTAAGTTAATCGGCGGCCTAGAGGCTCCCTCGCGCGGTTCTATTCAGGTCAACGGACAGCGTCTGGAAAACTTATCGCCCCGTGCCCGTCCCTACTTACGACGCGCCGTGGGTGTCATTTTGCAAGATACACACCTTTTATACGATCGCAGCGTGATCGATAATGTCTTGTTACCTCTCGCGGTTACTGGCTTAGCAACGGACATCGCACGCGCACGCGCCCGGGCGGCGCTGGAAAAGGTTGGCTTATCGGCCAAAGAAAACGCACCGCCGATCGAACTTTCCGGAGGCGAGCAGCAAAGATTGGCGATTGCCCGGGCAATCGTCAACCGGCCAGCAATTCTTATCGCTGATGAACCGACGGCCAGCCTGGACCGCGAAACAGCGCGGCGCATCATGTCTGTGTTTAAAGACTTCAATCGCGTCGGGGTCACGACACTCATCGCCTCACATGACGACGACCTCATGGCCGAATACGCCACGCGGGCGTTCAAAATTGATCCAGGCAGATTTGCTGACTCCGCCGATAGACGAGCGGCCGCAAGTAAAAATACTGTTTCCAATCAATCCCTTGAAAGACATGAACCCTCAATAGGCGAGGGTGTCTGATGAAAAGCTTACTGCGTCAGCACCGTTATGCCTTGGCGGTCACACTACGTCGACTGATCGCCCAACCGATCTCGTCTCTTACAAACCTCTTAGTGATCGCACTCGCACTGGCACTTCCACTGTTAGGCGCCTCGCTTTTGGTTTCTATTGAACCCGTCGCGCGCCAGGTATCTGTCACGCCAGAACTCACGATTTTCCTGAAAGTTGAGGCGGCGAATACTGCCGCAGATCAACTCGCCAAACGTATTCGCTCGGAGCACCACGATCAAATCTCTGGCGTGCGCGTCATCCCAAAGGATCGCGCTTTAAAAGATCTACGTGAAAACCCAGCGTGGGAACAGGCACTCAAAGTCCTTCCCAATAATCCGCTTCCCGATGCTGTAGTGGTTACCTTCACGCCAGGCGAGGACCTCGCCGCACGGGCAGAAGAGTTAGCCCGCATATGGCGGTCCTGGCCCAACGTGGACCTCGTCCAGCTAGATAGCGCGTGGGTGCAGCGCCTGGAGGCCTTGTTGCGTTTTGGCAAAGTTGGCCTCTTGCTGCTCGCTCTCAGTGTCATGCTGGTAGTACTGGCAACGGTTTTTAACACTGTGCGCATGCAAGCACTGTCACAACGCGAAGAGATTGGCGTCGCCCGACTCGTGGGGGCCACCGAAGGGTTTGTGCGACGACCATTTTTATATCTTGGCGCGCTGACCTGCACACTCGCCGCACTGGTCAGCATCGGGATCGCGCGTGTTGCGCTCATACCGCTAAATGACGCGCTGGCTTCCCTTGCGCGCAGCTACGATGCCGAGTTTGCTCTTGCACTGCCTTCGATCCTCGTGCTCACACTTGCCGTGTTATCGGTTGCCTGCCTAGGCGCCCTCTCTGCACGCTGGTCCGTCGAGCGCAACACGCGCTTTTAAACACACCAACTATGCGGATTGCGCCACGACTGATTACCTGGCAACGCCTGCACGGTCGACATGGCTTACCTTGGCAACAGACACGCGATCCCTATCGGGTATGGCTGTCGGAAATCATGCTGCAACAAACGCAAGTTGCGGCTGTCATTGATTACTACGCGCGCTTCTTAAAAAAATTTCCGACAGTTAAAAAGCTTGCTCAAGCCACCACGCCTGAGGTGATGGCCCAATGGGCAGGGCTCGGGTACTACGCACGCGCGCGCAACCTGCATGCCTGTGCCCAGCGCGTGGTCAACGACTGGGGTGGAAATTTCCCAGAGACAGCCGACGAGTTAGTTACCTTGCCTGGCATCGGTCCGTCGACGGCGGCAGCCATCGCCGCCTTTTGCTTTGGTGAGCGATCCGCGATCCTCGATGGCAATGTAAAGCGGGTATTCGCCCGACATGCAGGAATCGAAGGTGACCCAACCACACGTGCGATAGAGCAA
>CAIYWO010000065.1 GCA_903929925.1 uncultured beta proteobacterium
GAGCTATATTTTTTTGCGCGTAAGCCTTGGGCTAACTGCGTGAGTGTAGAAAAAGCAAGATCTGACATGCGAACTCCGATATCAAAGCAAGAAGAAGGTGGCTGCAATCAACGTTGGGATCGAAGCCGCTAAAAAGAGGGGACCTGCTGCAATCGATTCATTGGGGAAACTTGGTTTCAAAATCGAAAAACCTGCTGGGTTCGGCGCGTTCGCGATCACCGTTAAACCACCACCGGTCACAGCACCAGCCACCAGCATATAGCGCCAAGCCTCTGAGGTGCCTTCCACCAAGGAGCCCAGGTAGGTCAGTGCCGCATTATCTGTAATGGCGGTCAGTGCGGTCGCCCCCCAAAACAATACGACGGGTGAGAGACTGCCCAACAAATCCTGCAGCCACCACTTCTGTAACCCGCCCAACATGACAAGACCGGCCAGAAAGAAACCGACCATCAGGCCCTCTTTAATCATCAAGCGCGACTGATAACGTTTGTAAGCTTCGCAAAAGCCGATAAACAAAATCAACAGTCCCATAAAGATGCCAGGGTGATGGGCAAATACCACAATACCAATCAAGAACAAGACGTGAATAAGCGATGTGAGCATCGGGACGCGCGAAGGGCCGTCTTCTGTCACGCCGTGGTGCGTTTCAACTTCGCCACTCAAGAGCACCTTGCGATTAATGATCGTCAGGATCAGCGCATTGATCGCGACCGCTGCCACAGCACGCCAACCAAAATGGGTCAGCATGTACATTGAATCCCAACCAAAAGTCTGAGCAACCATCAGCACAGGTGGTGCAGCATAAGCACTAAGCACACCGCCGATAGAAACGTTGACGAAGAGCACACCAAGCGCCATGTACTTAAAGCCGGTATGGCCAGGGCGTTTGAAGTAACCATCTCGCAGCAATAACGCCGCGAGAGTCATGGCAGCAGGTTCTGTAATTAACGAACCTGCAAGCGGCACGAACGTGAGCACAACAAAAAAGGTGGCGAGTTGGCGTTGGACCGGAATCATCCGGGCAAGGCCGCGCACAAGAACATTGACCAACTCAATAATGGGTCGGCTAGCAGCAACCACCATGATCGCGAAGACAAACAAGGGCTCGGTGAAGTTGCGCGTGTCGACATATTCGATCATGGTCGTCGTGCCAGCCATCATGGCCATGACCACGATCAGCACAAACGCCCACACACCAAAGACAGCCTCGACTTCAGCCAAAAAATGCCAGAGCCCAGCGTGGGGCCCATTCTTGTGGGCAAGCTTTGCAAAGACTGGCACCGCAAAGGTATGCACAACGGCAATCGCAAAAAGGACTGTTGCGATAATTTGAACGGAGTGGGGAATATTCATGAAATGGTCTCGATATACCTTTGATCGTGATGACTATACCGTAGGAGGCTCCGAAATCACAGTCTATTGTTGGGTCGTTTCCGGATGTAAGGATTGACATCAATTTGTTTCTGGTTGATGCTGTCGCCCATGTCTTCACGCACACTCCTTGTTCAGCCCCTGACTCAACAGACCTTTGCCCCCTACGGCGATATATTGGGTGGCGAGGTGACGAGCGGCTTATTCATCAACGGCGGCACCAGCGAAAAAATTGCCTTAGCCGACCCAGCCCTGACGGGCCAAGATGGCGAGCCGTCGTTAAATCTGTACCGGGCGCGCGCCAACCCGCTTCCCTTTACGGCGGTGGAGCTTGAGCGGCACTGCATCGGCAGCCAGTCGTTTATCCCGTTGGCGGGAGTACCTTTTGTGGTGATTGTGGCGCTCGGTGATCCGAGCACGGACGGCAAGACACCGCTCGAAAGTTCGATCGCCGCATTCTGGATAGATGGCTCGTGTGGCGTCACCTTCAAGCCAGCGACCTGGCATCACCCGCTGTTATCGCAACGCGATGGGGATTATGTGGTGCTCGAGCGGCGTGGGCTCGCCGTCGACTGCGAAATCCAGGCGTTAAAACAGCCTGTTGACGTGCGGCGCACTTAGAGCAAACTCGTGCGCACACCGCGCTCGGTGTGCTCAGTGCGCCTGGGCCAACATCATCTGTGCTGCTTTCTCGGCGATCACCATCGTAGGTGAGTTGGTATTGCCCGACGTGATCGTTGGCATGATTGAGGCATCGGCCACGCGCAAGCCCTGAATCCCGTGTACCCGCAGGCTCGCATCGACAACGGCCATCGGATCTTGTCCCATTTTGCAGGTGCCGACAGGATGAAAAATCGTGGTGCC
>CAIYWO010000066.1 GCA_903929925.1 uncultured beta proteobacterium
AGCTCGCGCAGACGCCAGATAACGTACAGGTTAAGGTAATGAATGGCTCTGGTCCATTCCGTTTCGTACATGATCAATGGGTGTCAGGCTCGCAAGCCGTCTATCAGCGATTTGCTGACTATGTTCCAACGCGCGACAAGACAAAGCCGGAGTTTACGGCTGGCCCCAAAATTGTTCATATCGAGCAAGTGAGATGGCAGATCATTCCCGATCGTGCGACCTCTATTGCAGCGCTGCAGAACAATGAGGTCGATGGCGTTGAGCAAGTCGATAGTGACTTCCTGCCCATTCTCAAGAAAGATAAGAACATCACGCTTATTAAGCGCACGCTACCCTCTATCTCGTTGATGCGCTTCAATCACTTGCATGCGCCGTTCAATAATAAATTGATGCGTCAAGCGATTCTGGCGGCCGTCAGTCAGACCGAATACATGATGGGGATGAATGGTCCAGATTTCCCTGAGTATTGGGACGATAAGTGTGGCGTGTTTGTGCCTGGGTCTCCCATGGACAGTAAAGCTGGGATGGAAAAAATAACGGGCAAACGTGATTTGGCACGTGCACGCGCGATGATCAAAGAGGCTGGCTATAAGGGCGAGACAGTCGTTATTCTGGATCCAGTCGATTACCCCGTTTTTCATACAGCCGCACTCATGACGGTGGATCTCTTCAAAAAGCTTGGCATTAAGACGGATTTGCAGGCGATGAATTGGGGAACCTTAATGCAGCGACGTAACAGCCAAGAGCCGCCCTCGGCGGGAGGCTGGAACGTAACGTTCACCGCAATTACTGGCCCAAATAATTTGGATCCTGCGGGACACTTGGCGATTCGAGGATCTGGCCAGAAAGCCTGGTTTGGATGGCCAACAAGTGAACGCATTGAACAACTCAGGCTTGATTGGTTTAACGCAAGTAGTCTCGAACAGCAGAAGAAGATTTGTAGTGATCTACAGCTGCAGGTGCTCGAGGACGTCCCCTACATTCCGCTTGGCGCGACCTATCAGGTGTCCGCTCTTCGTAAGGGTTGGGTAGATTTCCAAGAGCAAATGCCCTTGTTTTACACCTTGCGCAAAGCCTAGTAAATACAGCCTAACAAGCGGGAGTTCATCAGATGTCTACGTCACACCCAAAGATCGCGATCACAGGCTTTGCTCTCGAGGCAAATGCTTTTTCGCCTGTCTCCGTACGAGAGGATTTCACGCGCTCCTGCTGGAGAGAAGGGGAGGAGATCACCGAGCTCGCCCGCCAAACGAGCAACTTGCCCGCTGAAGTGACGGGTTTCTATGCCCGCATGGATGAGTTGGGTCCTTGGGTGCCCGCTCCCACCATTGTGATTGGAGCACCTCCCGGAGGCCCAGTCACACGTGAGGTGTGGGAAGAGTTTATGTCGAAGTTGGACAAGAGCTTGCGTGCAGTACTTCCTGTCGATGCGGTGTTTGTATCCAACCACGGTGCCTCAAGCGCAGAGCATCTGGATGACACAGAGGGCGACATGATGGAGCTCATCCGTTCGATCGTTGGGCCGGGCGTTCCGATCGTTGCAACGCACGACTTGCATTGCAATGTTTCCGAGCGAACGGTTGATATGTTGGACGGGTTGATTAGTTATCGCACCAATCCGCACGTGGATCAGCGCGAGCGCGCGGCCGA
>CAIYWO010000067.1 GCA_903929925.1 uncultured beta proteobacterium
CCGGGGTCGACTAACTTGCTGCGCATTGCCTGGATTGGCGACGAGCCGGATGCGTCATAACGGTACTGCTTATCGCACGTGTCCCCTGTGCTATAAAACTACAAAATAAGATTAGGACAGGAGACATCGATGGCTCACGCGGGTTTGCGGTTCGGCATTTTTTTGGCGCCGTTCCATCGTCTGGGAGACAACCCAACGCTCGCGCTCGCCCGCGACTTAGAGCTGATTGAATGGCTTGATCATCTCGGTTACGACGAGGCCTGGATTGGTGAGCACCATTCAGCCGGCTGGGAGACCATCGCGTCACCGGAAATCTTTATCGGCGTTGCGGCAGATCGGACGCGTCGCATTATGTTGGGCTCGGGTGTAACAAGTTTGCCCTACCACCATCCCTTCTTGGTGGCCCAAAGATTCGTTCAGCTTGATCACATGACGCGCGGTCGGGTCATGTTGGGTTGCGGACCAGGCGCCCTTGTTTCTGACGCGTACATGATGGGTATTCAAGCAGAGCGTCAACGTCCGATGATGGACGAGTCGCTTGGTGCGATTATGCGTCTATTGGCATGTGATGAACCTGTCACGCTCAAGACTGACTGGTTTGAACTCAATGACGCGCGCCTGCATCTTGCACCTTACACAAAGGGCGGTTTTCCTGTTGCTGTAGCGAGTTCAACGACCCCCTCGGGCGTGTTGACCGCGGCAAAGCATGGCGTAGGTTTGATTTCGCTTGGCGCGGGTCTCCCAGGTGGTCCGCAAAAGTTGGCTGAGCAGTGGGCCCTGGGTGAGGCGGAAGCGGCCAAGTTCGGTAAAACAATGCAACGCGAGGATTGGCGCTTGGTAGTCAATATTCATGTGGCCGAAGATGATGAGCAGGCCGTCGCTGAGGTACGCAAAGGTGAACGACTCGAAACCTTGAGTTATTTCAGCGAGACCCTAGGGCGGCCACCTATGCGTAGCGAAAACCCTCTGGCGGAGGGTTTAAAAGCCGGGACAACTATTGTGGGTTCTCCTGAGACAGTTGCCGCAGGAATTGAAAGGCTCTTATCTTTCACCAATGGGGGGGCAGGAGCCATTTTGTTCAGATCCCATGAGTGGGCGACGCGTGAACAAACCTTAAGAAGCTACGAGCTTTTCGCGCGCTGGGTGATGCCCCGTTTTCAGGGTAGCCTAACCACGCTGCAGACTTCCAGGCAGTGGGCCAGCGATAATCGCAGCGGGATTTTCGGTCCACAGATGGGTGCCTTGCGCAAGGCGTTTACCGATGCGGGGCAAGAGGTGCCAGACCACATGCGTTTGCGTCTCCACACCGGTAAAGCCCCACTGGATGAGTGATTTCTAGGTCGTCCTGTATTTAGTTGGGAAATTTGCTGTTTTTTTTGCGGCCAAATGCTAAATTTCTTCGTCTTAGTTTGGAAATACCCCCCTAATTTCTGCATTCTGTTGTCACACTCATATCGCTTAGCGAGGTTAATCATGAATATTCGTTTAGTGCTTTCTACAACTGCTTTAGTTCTTGGATTAACTGCGACGCAAGCGTCTGCGCAGGTGGCCTATGGCACGCCGATGGGCGATGAGAAGTACCAACCCTCGGTCGGACAAAGTGGTAAGGATGTGATTTGGGTCCCAACCAACGATGCCGTTGCAGATGCAATGCTGAAAGCCGCAAACGTTGGACCAAATGACCTGGTCTTTGACCTTGGCGCTGGTGACGGGAAGATTGCAATCGCTGCTGCAAAAAATTACGGCGCGCGCTCCGTTGGGATTGAATTTAATAAAGATATGGCAGCGCTTGCGACTCGCAATGCGGAGCGCGCTGGCGTGTCTGACAAGGTGAAGATTATTAATGGTGATATCTTTGTTGAAGATTTCTCGAAAGCAACTGTCGTGACCATGTACTTGTTGCCTGATTTGAATTTGAAGCTTCGCCCCACGCTTCTCAAGATGGCGCCTGGAACCCGTATCGCTACGAACTCGTTCAACATGGGTGACTGGGAGCCCGATCAGACGATCGGAGCAGGTTACGCGCAAGGTTATTTTTGGGTTGTGCCCGGCAATGCCGCTGGTAAGTGGACCATCAAAGGTATTGATGGCGGACAGGGTGATGTGTTGGAGTTGACGCAGCAATATCAAAAAGTGGGTGGGACGCTGACAATTAAGGGCAAATCCCAGCCAATTTTGGGCGGGAAGTTGACCGGCAATCGTTTGAAATTTAGTTTCGTTGATCAGAGTGGCCATTCGCGTCATTTCGATGTTGAGCTGAAAGGCAACACGATGCAAGGCAACGTACTAGAGATGTCGCCTCTCTACGAGGTTTCCGGTACTCGCGGTTAACAATATAAGTCGCCTAAACAATGAACTCACCCGCACACCTTAACGAACCAACAAAACGCTTAAAACCGTTTAGCGCCATCGCGATTATTGTCGGTATTGTGATTGGTGCGGGTATTTTCAAAACCCCTTCCATGGTGGCTGGGGTGACGGGGGACGCTGGATGGTTATTGGTCGCTTGGGTCGCGGGCGGATTGATTTCGCTCGCGGGTGCATTGTGTTATGCCGAACTTGCGACTACCTATCCCCATGCCGGTGGTGATTATCACTTTCTTGCTCGCGCCTTTGGAAAGCCCATCTCGTTTCTCTACGCTTGGGCGAAGGCAATGGTCATTAACACAGGCTCGATTGCGTTATTAGCCTTTGTGTTCGGCGACTATATGAGTAAGGCGTTCAGTCTTGGACCTTACTCGACGGCGATTTGGGCGATTGGTGTGGTTCTTGTTTTAACGGTAGTGAACTTAATCGGCATATCGGCTGCATCGTGGGTGCAGACCTTATTAACCTCAGTTGAAGTGTTGGGTTTGATTTTGGTAGCAATTGCTGGCTTCTATGTTTCTAGCGATGCACCTACGTCGCCCGCATATTTTTCGTCCACACCTAGTCTGGGCATGTTTGGCTTGGCGATGGTGTTCGTGTTGCTAACCTACGGCGGGTGGAATGAAGCAGCCTACATCTCTGCCGAAGTACATGGCGGACGGCGTGCAATCGTTCCGGTGATTGTGATCAGTATTTTTATACTGACTATTATTTATGTGTTCGTGAACTTTGCGTTGCTCTCGGGTTTGGGGCTGAAGGGCTTGGCTGACAGCAGTGCTGTGGCCGCTGACTTGATGGGGCGTGCTTTTGGACCTACCGGTGAACGTGTTCTGGGCGTTTTTGTTGCAACAGCTGCCTTGACGAGTATTAATGCCACCATGATTGTGGGTGCGCGCACGAACTACGCACTCGGTAAGGACTGGCCGGCATTGTCCTTTATGGGGCACTGGGAGGGTGGCAGGGGCTCCCCCACACGCGCACTCTGGGTGCAGTCTGGCATCAGTCTCGTGCTTGTTATTTTTGGTTTGTGGCAGACCGACGGTTTTGGTGCGATGGTTG
Organism: uncultured beta proteobacterium; assembly: GCA_903929925.1. Lineage (GTDB taxonomy): Bacteria > Pseudomonadota > Gammaproteobacteria > Burkholderiales > Burkholderiaceae_B > Zwartia. The sequence goes on from CAIYWO010000067.1 coordinate 3,427, forward strand.
AATTTACGGCGCCCGTATTTTGGTTTTTCTTATTCCTCGTCGGGATCTCATTGTTTGTGATGCGAGTGAAAGATCCTTCGACCGAGCGTCCCTTTAAAGTGCCACTCTATCCGTTCACGCCCATTTTGTTTTGTCTGACTTGCGGCTATCTCACTTACTCGAGCATTACCTACGCTGCGAGTAAAAATGCCGTGGATGTCTCGTTATGGGTCATGGCGCTTGGTATCGTGGCACTGCTCTTGATGCAGTTACGCAAAAAGATTTGATCGGTCTTTGAAGTAGACTTAGTGCTTGAGGCCCAGGGCGGCGAGGGCTTCGCCATAGACAATGGCGTCCTCGCATAAGTAGGCGACAACATCGCCACTTTCCATGTTTTCAAGAATCTGTACGATTTCTTCCGTGACATCTATGCCTTTCGTGAGGCCTGCGACATGGACTTGCGCGTCGCTCTCGAAGATGTGTTGAGGGATGATTTTCTCAATAACATTGATGTCGATTTTTGAAATTACGATGTAGGCTTGTACGCTTAGGTCTTCCACCTGGATTGCGAGGACAACGCCACCCTCAATCGTGTCAAGAATAGTGCTCTGGATCATCAGGTCCATATCAGCTCGCTTTTGTGATGGTTTTTTCTTCTAGAGACTTGAGCAGCGCGCCGAGCAGTTGATTGATTTCAGCGCACATTAAGGTCATGTCGCTATCAAATTTCTCGGCTTCATTCTCTAGTGCGGTTTGCTCGGACTCATCCAGGACATCTTGTGGTGCGATACGTTTGATGTCGAGATTTTCTGTCAGTACGAAGGAAACACGGTCATTCCAGGTTAAGGCTAGGCGCGTGCATTGCTTTCCATTTTTTATATGCTTATCGATGTCCTCTGCGTCGAGCGCATGTTTGACATAGCGCACTGCAGCGGCCTTGTCACCGCCGGCGCGTAGCTCGGCATCCTGATCGATGCTGAAATAGGTGGGTGGTTGCCCTGAGGAAAGCCACGAGGTCATCGCAACGGTCGGACTAATCGTCACTTGGATCGGCTCGACCGGAAAAGGGTAAATGGCCTTGCCAAGCGCTGAGATGACTTCCTCTGCCTTCGCTGTGGAGGCAGTATCGATGGCTAACCAGTGATTGACGGGATCAATCCACACGCGCGTATCACGCAGCAAACTGAATGCACGTGGGAGCAGGGCGCCAGTGACTTCTTCTTTGAGATCGCGACGCTGTTTGCGACCGGGCTTGAAGCCTTGCTGCTCTTCAAGCTCTTGTGCGCGCACGCGAACGAACTGATTGATGACAGACGCAGGGAGAAGTTTTTTCTCGGTACGAAAGGCGCAGATGATTTGCTTTCCGATCGGGTAGGCCAGACGCTCGTCTTCTTCGCGAACGGCGACCCAACCGACAGAAGTTGCCGCGCTTGCGTCTGCCTCTGTAAAGCGCTCTTTACTCAAAAACGCTTCGATATGATCGACGGTCCAGGCCCACTCGGTCGAGAGGCGAAACAACTTTAGATTTTTAAACCACATGGCAGATCCGACAAAAGAGGTCGATTCTAGCTGAGGACGCGAGTCTTGCGCTCTAAGCAGGTCGGCTTTGTCCAGTCATGCCTTGAAAGGTCGTCCTGACGATTAATTCGGTGATCTCTTGGTCGCTAAATGCCCCACCTTGTTTCAGAAAATCTGCAACTGGGTCGCATGAGCGAGCAAAGATGGTGTAGAGCATAACCTCACCGGGCAAGTCGGAAGAGAGCTCGCCGCTTGCCTGGGCAGACTGAATCCAGGTACCAAGTTGTTCGATCAGTCGGCCGAGGCACTCCATGTAGGGTGCATAGTTCTGCAGTGCTGTTTGAATGGTCGAGCGTGTCGAAGGCAAGAGCGGCATGGCACCCTGTAGGTGCGTGTTCACCGTCCATTGGACAAGGGCTTTGAGCTTAGCGAGCGGGCTGTCCTCCTTGGGTAGGCTAGCCGTGACTTCGAGCGCGTGCTGAAGCAAACGTGTCATGGAGGCGGCGGCGAGTTCTTCCTTTGAAGCAAAGTGCTTGTAAAGACTGGCCTTGGCGATACCCACGGTGGCGGCGACCTCGTCCATCGTCATGAGGTCGAAGCCTTTTTGCGCTAACAATTGGTTAACAGCATCCAAGATTGCAGTTTCTCGGAATAAAAGCTGCTGCTGCTTAAAAGAGTGCTTTTTGGGTGCTTCAGAGGTCATCATGACGGAGGATAGAAGGAGTGGAGCAAGTCCAATAGTTAAAAGTATACTGCATGGTCACAAAATAGACTAATATGTCTGAATATTTAATCGTGCAGTTATAACTATCTATATCTACAAACCTTTCATGACTACTTCTAGCATTCTCGGCAATGTCCCTTTTGCGGAGCCGCGTCACGCAGAACTTCCTCATTTTGTGTTGGCGGCTCATGCGGGTCCGTGGCAGCTTTGTGGCCGTGGGATTTACGTCTGGACTGTGTTTCGGTGCTACTGGGCAAGCTTGTATACCCCATCTGGGAGTTTTGAGCCCGGCATGTCTGCAATCCTCGATTTGAGCTATTTGAGGACCCTTTCTAAGGAGCAGACTGTATCTATTTCGATAGAAGAAATGTTGCGACTACGCCCTGAGTACTCCAACCGCGCCCAAAGCTGGCGCTCCGCCTTGACTCCAATCATTCCAGATGTCAAAGCCGGAGACCGTTTGGTTGGTTGTTTTGATAAAGAGCATGGGGCGAGCTTCTATTCGGACCAGCAATTTCTTGGTCAGATTGACGACCCTGATTTTTCGTCTGCATTTCTTGCTATTTGGCTTCATCCAGAGACCCGCGCGGGCGCGTTGCGCGAGGCCTTATTGGGGCGTGAAGCGATTTCACCTTCTGCGGAGGCGCTGCCGTGAGCCAACGCGCTATTCCGCCTCGGGGTGCGAGGATTGCCGTCGTCGGTTCCGGTATTGCAGGGCTCGCCTCTGCCTGGTTATTGAAGAACAATTACCGAGTCAGTCTTTTCGAGGCGGGGAGCTATTTCGGTGGGCATTCCAATACCGTGGACGTCACCCTCGAGGGGTGCACGCATCCAGTCGATACAGGATTTCTCGTCCATAACGATCTGACTTACCCGAATCTGATCCAGCTTTTTAAACACTTGAATGTTGCTGTGCACTCAAGCGACATGTCATTTGGTGTGTCCCTCTCTGAGCCCGATATGGAGTGGGCCGGAACGGATCTCTCGACTGTCTTTGCGCAGCGCAGGAATCTGGTTCGTCCCAAGTTTCTTGGGATGTTGCGGGATATTTTGCGCTTTAACAAGAATGCGCAAAGATATTTGACCGAGGCGCAATCGAACGCGCGTGAGTTGTCTCTTGAACAACTGCTGGATCGCGA
>CAIYWO010000068.1 GCA_903929925.1 uncultured beta proteobacterium
CCTGCTCGCAGCGCTTGTGCTTGGTTTGATCAATATGTTGGTCAAACCCGTTTTGATTCTGTTGACGTTGCCAATCACCGTTGTCACCCTTGGTTTGTTCTTGCTGGTCTTGAACGCACTCATGTTCTGGCTTGCGGGCTCCATGCTGAAGGGGTTTCAAGTTAATGGCTTCTGGTGGGCAGTTGGTGGTGCAATTCTCTACAGCCTGATTTCAGGCTTTCTGTCGAACTTGATTAATCAATGAGTACACAAGATAAACAGGCGTTTAGCCTGGAGTTTTTTCCTCCTCGCGATGCCGCTGCCCAGCAGCGGCTGGTTGAGGGTGCAAAACAGATGTTGGTGATTCAACCGCACTACGTCAGCGTGACGTTCGGTGCGGGTGGCTCGACGCGTGAAGGGACGCTGGATACCGTGCGTACCATGCGCGATCTAGGTTGCGATGCCGCGCCACATTTGTCGTGTATCGGTGCGTCGCATGATGATTTGCGTGCGTTGTTGCAGCGCTATCGCCAAGAGGGTGTCAAGCGTATCGTTGCGTTGCGTGGCGACATGCCCTCTGGCATGGGTGCTGATGCGGCAGGTGCTTTGCGTCATGCGAACGATCTGGTTGAATTCATTCGCAAAGAGACGGGTGACTGGTTTCACATCGAAGTGGCCGCCTACCCAGAGATGCACCCTCAGGCGGCAAGCCCTGAGCAAGATTTGATGCACTTCGTGCGCAAAGTGCGTGCTGGTGCAGACAGTGCAATTACACAATATTTTTTCAACGCCGACGCATATTTTGATTTCGTCGACCGCGTTCAGGCCAAGGGCATTGATATTCCGATCGTGCCAGGCATCATGCCGATTACCAACTACACACAACTCATGCGCTTCTCGGACATGTGTGGTGCAGAAGTACCACGCTGGATTCGCTTGCGCTTGGCTGAACTAGGCGATGATAAAGAGTCGATTCGCGCGTTTGGTGCGGATGTGGTGACGGACTTATGTGAAACTTTGCTCGACAATGGCGTGCCTGGTTTGCACTTCTACACTCTTAACAACGCCGAGGCGACACTCGCGATTTGGCGCGGCTTGCAAGGCTAATCCGCTAGCGGGTCACATAAAAAAGGGAGTCTCCTGTAGAGACTCCCTTTTTTTATTCTAGTGCGGACAGGTGACCACTGCGGTCGACCTGTTTACAACGCTTAGTCAGCGTACTGGCCTGCTGCCTTAAGCAATGGTGCCCATTTTGCGATTTCATCCTTGACCCAGGCCTGCAGGGCTTCAGGGGTTTGCTTGGCTTCAGGGACGATGACTGCACCGAGATCTGCTGCCTTAGCAATCACAGCTGGGTCCTTCAGTGCGGCCTTCAGTGATGCATTCAGACGCGCAGCGATAGGAGCTGGAATGTTCTTGGGGCCATAGACGCCATGCCAAACAACGATTTCAAAATCCTTGAGGCCACCTTCACGCAGGGTTGGGGTGTCTGGCAGGTAGGACAAACGCTCAGCTGAGGTCACACCGTACAGTTTGACGGTTTTTGCCTTGATCTGTGCAAGCGTTTGCGTCGTCTGGTCGCACAAGACATCTAGCTGACCGCCTAGGAGCGCGATCATTGCGGGGCCAGTGCCCGAGTAAGGGATGGCGGTAAAGCCAACCCCCAGCGCTTGCTGCAGCAGTGTGCCGCACAGCTGTGACACGGCGCCCAAGCCTGCATTTGCCAGGTTGACTTTATTACCCTGTGCTTTTGCATAGGCAATGAACTCAGCCATGTTGTTGGGTGGCAGATCTTTACGCCCAAGCAGCGTCATGGGGACGTCAGCAACCAGACCGACGTAGGTGAAGTCAGTCAGGGCATTGAAGGGCAGTTTGCGATACAACGTGGGGGCAGTTGCCATGCCGTTGTGATGGATTAGTAGTGTGTAGCCATCGGGGGCGGCTTTCGCCACGGCGCCTGAGGCGATCGTTCCGCCTGCGCCAGCGCGGTTTTCGACAACAACGGATTGACCTAGATCCTTGGTCATGGCCGCAGCGAGTGTGCGGGCCAAAATATCTGTTGGACCGCCAGCCGCAAAAGG
>CAIYWO010000069.1 GCA_903929925.1 uncultured beta proteobacterium
AAATCTGCAGTACCAAACCAGTTTGCATCTACAGCGGCGAATTGGCGAACGAAGGGAAAAATTGCCACATCGCTCAAACACGGATTCTGTCCGCCAAGGTATTGGTTGTGCGCCAACCTCGCTTCCAGACCATCGAGCAAAGCAGAGATGGCCTGTTCTCGGTAGTGCTTTCCTGTGAAGTCTGGGTAGCGTTCGGCATATTTGTAACGATCGAGCCAGTATTTGAAGTCAGTATCGTTACGTTGAATCAAACTGACCTGCTCTGCGTCATCGGCATGCCGCAACCACTTCTGCGGATCGTTCTGCTCTAGCGCCCAGCGCATGATCTCCAAACTTTGCTCGATGACGCGACCATCAGGGCACTGCAGGACCGGTACAGTGCCTTTGGGCGAGATATCCAACATTGCCTTGGGCTTATCGCGCAAACTAATTTCAATCTGCTCAACCTCGATACCAGCGATGCGCAGGGCCATCCTCGCGCGCATGGCGTAGGGGCAACGACGATAAGAATAGAGAATTGGTTTAGACATCTAAACGATAGGCCCTTGCCGCTGTCGCAAAAAATCAGTAACGCTAAATTTATCAGGAATTTGGCGTGCAAAAGAGCTTAATGCCTTATTGCGCGACAACTCCCCAAGGATCACCGTGCCGAGGATTCGCTATGAAGGCCATATCCGTTAAGCTTTCCAAAAATACGACCAAGTCGGCTACCTCTTGATCCGTCACCTCAAACCCTTGTAAAAATTCGCTGCGCAAGGGATTCGGCTGACCATATTCCATCGAAGCGCGACCGGCACGTGCATAGTGACTTCGAATCACTTCGGCCAAGGTTGGAACCGAGCCATCGTGCATGTAAGGTGCTGTCAAAGCGATATTGCGTAACGTCGGTGTCCGAAATTTTCCGGTGTCACTCGCGAGACCGGTAATTTCGATTATTCCCGGGTTTTTCTTTGGATAACTACCCTTGCCGTCGATGTCATACAAGCCGGTGTTATGAAACCCAAGCTCTGGAAACGGCATCCGACTGTGTTGGACGTTGTCATTGAAGTTCAAACCACCGTGGCAGTGGTAGCACTCCATTTTTTCACCAAAAAATAGCGACTCACCACGCTTGGCCGAGACGCTCAAGGCTTCTTTCTTACCCTCATAACGATATTGATCGAAAGCACTACCAAACGAAACCAGGCTGCGCTGGAACGCGGCCAACGCCTTTGTAACTGTGGATAGCGAATACAGAGCCTCATCCCCACCCGTTGACTCGTTTGGGAAGGCCTCGATAAAAAGTTTTCGGTAGCGCGGCTCAGCCTTCAATCTTTCAAACAGCAGCTGCTCGCGTCCGGCCATGCCCATTTCAACCGGATGCTCGCCAAAAATCGGGATCAACGCCTGTATTTCCAGACTGTTTAAATTCGGATTCATCCAGGTTAAGACCGGTAAATAGCCAGCGTTTGCCAGCGACATCGCACTCCGCCCACCGAGTGTGCCATCGATACCTTCCGAACGTGCCTTGCCGTCGGTAAAGGCCTTTTCTTGTTGATGGCATGTGGCACACGACATAGACGCATCGGAAGACAAGCGTTTGTCGTAGAACAAATGTCGGCCTAGTTCTACTTTCTCGCGTGACATCGGATTATCTGGCGGGACGATAGGCTCCGGTGCCCACTTAGGCAAATCCCACTGATATGCCTCAGTGCGTAACGATGAGGTGTCGGAACGGGCTTCACTTTGGCCAAATGCTGACCAAAGAACGGCGCCCACCAATACACAAGCGCTCAATACGCTTAAGTGCCGAAGGTGAAGCAGTCCCGAGACGCTCATCACAGTCCTCCTAAATTACTTCACACTAAAGAAGCGCTGCGGACCCGCAGCGTGACTCTCATAGGGAAGTCCCAGCGCTGCCATGACCGGTGGGCAATCAGCATCTTTGAGAAAGCTCATACAGCCGGGCGAAGTCCCTGGAGCGTTCACATCAACATTGGCGCCTGTCAGCACAGCACCGATGTCTGCAACAACCGTCTGTTTGCTTGGATCGAACTGTGTAAAGCTCACTGTCAGTCGGTTAGGGTTCGCACAAGCTGTAGGCGCTGCAGTTTTGGATGGGGACGCACACATTGTGCTTCCCAAGTGCACCGAGAACCCCGAGGCCGCTCCGCCGCCATGTCCCGCTCCATGCGCTGCGCCGTGTCCGTGCCCAGCAGTGCTACCAGAGCTCGCCATATCCACCTTCAAGAACTTGTAGCCACCCTGCCATGTCCAAAACATGGCCGTGCTGCTCAAGGGTGCGGGAGCAGTGGTGGGGTCCACATGGTTGAGCTTGAATGGCACACCGAGCGTAAAACGCACGCCCGTATATTTGCCGACCGGAACCGTGCCACGCACAGAGGTGTTCGTTGGGACCGTCCCGTTACGGCAAGGACCAGAAGCATTTTCAAAATCTAACAAGGCGATATTTTCAAACTGCCAAGTCTTGTCTTGCGTCAGCGTGACAGGTGTTGCGCGACCTTGTGCGTCGAGAAGCTCTACTTCGCTCACGAAAAAGCGAAAATCGCTGGGCGTAATTGTCGACTTGGTTGTACCCACCTCTTTATAGCTCTGCCCACACAAAAACGGCTGACCGTTCACTTGCGCCGCGAACTTGATTTCAATAGGATGCTGTTGCGCATGCGCTGCCGTCAGAGCAAATGCAAAACCCAATCCCAATATCACTGCAAATTTATTTACGTATTTCATGCTTGTTCCTTAATGTTGATGTGTCTTATCACCGGGGCGTGGTCTTTGCACCCAGACAACAACCTTGACTTTGCCGGCCTTCTCGAACGTCAGTGTCATATCAAAGCGATCGCCCACTTTTAACGGGCGCTTTAATTGACGCAATTGGACTTGGTAGCCCTCTTCGGAATCGTGCCTAAATAGAATCGACTGCCCGGGAGCAATCTGAATCGACTTCACTTCGACCCAGGTAATTTCGTGGTCGACTGAGTGCGTTTCCGTTCTAAACACAGACTCGGTTGCAACAGCCGTTTCAGCACGCTGCAACAAATCCGG
>CAIYWO010000070.1 GCA_903929925.1 uncultured beta proteobacterium
CACCAGTTTTTACGACCGCGTACATGGGTTAACCTCTTGTTTTAGTGCAAATGGAATCTCGGCAAAACGCCGAGCCAGACATAATAGCGTCTAACCACTTGAAAGTCAAAAGAAAGTCTCGTGCATAAGCTCTCAAATCTGTTGGCCCCCGTGGCTCAGGACATGGCTGCAGTTGATGCCGTGATCCGCTCCCGCCTCAATTCCGAGGTCGTGCTGATCCGTACGATCGGTGATTACATCATCGGGGCGGGCGGCAAGCGCATGCGCCCAGCTTTGGTCCTGTTGGTCGCACAGGCCCTGGGATACCGGGGGGATCACCAGCATTTGATGGCCGCCGTGGTCGAATTTATACACACGGCGACCTTGTTGCACGACGATGTTGTCGATGAATCTGCCCTGAGGCGAGGTCGCAGCACGGCCAATGCGGTATTTGGCAATGCTGCGAGTGTCTTAGTGGGTGATTACCTGTATTCCCGTGCTTTTGAGATGATGGTCGATGTCGACGACATGCGGATTATGCAGATTATGTCGGGCGCTACGACGGTCATTGCCGAGGGTGAGGTCCTGCAATTGCTCAACGTTCATGATCCGGACGTATCCGAGGCGCGCTATTTGCAAGTAGTGCGGTTTAAAACGGCCAAACTCTTTGAGGCTGCCGCGGAGGCTGGCGCTGTGTTGGCTGGCGCTACCCCTGGGCAACGAGACGCCGCGGCTGCCTACGGTCGACACATTGGGACAGCATTCCAGTTAGTGGATGACGTGCTGGATTACAGCGGAGATGTCGGTGCTTTGGGTAAAAACGTAGGTGACGACCTGCGGGAAGGCAAGCCAACACTACCCTTGATTCGTGTCATGGAAGTTGGTACTCACTCTCAAAAAGAGCTTGTTAAACAGGCGATTGAGAAAGGAGAGGCTGATTTTGATGCGGTTGCGCAAGCCATTCATGACACCGGTGCGCTTGAGCATGCTCAGCGCAGCGCAGTGGCCGAGGCCGATATGGCCAGACAAGCTTTAGATGCGTTCCCGGAGTCTGTCGCCAAAGCGGCGCTCTTGGCGTTTTGCACGTTTGCAACTGAGCGCGACCGTTAGGCTCGCGTGACAGGCTGGGAATCGCGCGTGGCTAGTTTAAGTACCGCGCGATGTAAAACGTTGCTGCCATCAGGCTTGGTAAAAGCGTGACCAGCAGACCCGAGACCCATTTGACGATCAGCCAGGTCTGGCTGGTGAGCTCTTTGTGAAGGGTGCTTTCGACACTTTGGATTGCACTACGCATCCGCCCCTCAAGGTGCGCAAGATCTTCGCGCGTGGCTAGCGTAGGAATAATTGCTTCGATGCGTGTGACTCGTGTTTGCATTGAGCAAATATTAACGGGCGACACGTAGACGAGGCAATCCGTAGTGAGCGTAAAAATTGTTAAAAGTTGTTAGTGCGTGTTAACACCATGCTTAAAAACTGCGCATATATCGCAAGGCAAGCACGCGGCTCTGTGCAAAGCCGTTGTAGGTCTCCATATCGCGCCCGTATTGCAAGGAAAATCTGCCTACATCGGTGTAGGCCACAAGGCTAAGCAGGAATTTTTGCGTTTTTATTTCATTGTTTTGTGAGAGGCCGTTTATCGAGGTGCTGCCTCCGGTGACATAAAAATAACTCGCGCCTGCGGTAAAGGTTTCGTTGATTTTATAGATTGGCCCCAACTGTAGCGTTGTAATAGGCTTTTGGTTGAGTGTGACATTTGTCGCAGAGGCGCAAGCCGCCGCACAGCTGCTGTTTGCTCCAAACCAACGCGTGTCGACCGAGATCATGCCATCTAAATCACCTACGATTGGCTTTTGAAAGGCCAACTGCAGCTCAAGACGGTAGCGGTTTTCTCCAAGGCTAAACACTCGATCGCTTGCATAACTGCCGGTTGGCAAGGTTAAGTAACCCATCATGCCGAAATAGGTGCGCGTATCTCGGTTTGCATAGGGCCAGATCACAGTCGCAAGCGACATGTCGGCCGCCCCGCTTGCGCCACCTAGGGTTGAGAGTGAGCCACCAAGCTGAAGATCGCTGTAGGCCACCTGAACGAGTGAGACTGCAGGCATGCCAAATAACGAATAGCTTCTGGATAAACGCAAGACGGCGCTGTTGCTCTCGATAAGAGGGTCTCTCAGTGCTGGTGTGGAAACGGGCGAGCCGTTCTTATACAGGGTACGGTTTTCAGTGCCGTAGTATGAGAACAACGCGAACGTTTTGTCGGGAAGGGGCGCAACAACATCGTTGGGCTGAAGCTCTATTGCAGCGCACAATGCAGGAGCGCAAACCGACACGCACAAGATTGCTTTAGCTAAGGCGTGCATGGTAATTAAGCATCTTTCATTGTCATTTGCGTCGATCTTAATTCACTTTAACTCTCACCGCCGCAAGAAACCCTTAAAAAAAGTCGAGGTGTTTACTGCTAACGTATCAAAGTGATACCCACCCTCTTGCACAATCACGGTGGGCAGTGAAAGTTCGGCGATTTGTTTCCCGAGTTTGCCAAAGCCCTCTGTTGTAACCGCAACCTTCGATTGCGGATCATCTTTATAAACGTCAAACCCTAGCGAGAACACTAATGCATCTGGATTGAAGGCTTGCAGTGCATCAAGGGCGCGCGCGACATTATCAAAAAAGACTTCTTCAGACGCGCCGTGTGGCATGGGAAGATTCAAATTAAATCCTTCTCCCTTCTGCACGCCCGTTTCGTCGTCAAAACCCGCTGTCGCTGGATAGAAGTTTGTCGGGTCGCCATGAACTGAAATATAAAAAACATCGTCGCGGCCGTAGAAAATCTCCTGGATTCCTTGCCCGTGATGCATATCGGTATCAAGAATGACGATGCGTTTGTACTTCTCTCGCAGTAGTTCAGCTGCGATCGCGGCGTTGTTGATATAACAAAATCCACCTGCAGCGTCCTTGCGGGTGTGATGGCCAGGTGGGCGGCAAAGGGCGTAAGCACTCGAGTCACCCTCAAGCACGGCGCGGGTTGCTGCGATCGCGGATTGGGCGCCCCAATAGGAAGATGTCCAAGTGTGCACGCCGATGGGCGAGCTCCCGTCAGCCAGATAGCGCCCCGCTTCTGCCAAAATGCCCCGCAGCGCGTTAGGTTCGCGTACAAAAACGTTGGGAATCACCTCGTCACCCCAGTCCTGTCCAACCTCTTTCCATCTTGTATGCGCAGTCTGCAGGAACTCGAGGTACTTAGGGTCATGAACCGCCAGTAGAGGTGCCATACCCGCATCAACAGGCTGCGTCACAGGCAAATCAAGAGCAGCGAGGCCTTTCAAGATCTGAACTGATCTCTCAGGTATTTCTTGTGGCGTACGCATTTGCCCGCGTGAAAAATAAGTCGTCGGGTGATGGAGTTGTTGATTGGGATGGAAAAAAGATTTCATCAGAGTACCTTACCGGGATTCGGAAAATGTCTAGGATCAAGAGCTATTTTAATTTGTCGCATCAACGTAATTTCTACTTCGGTGAGTGCGTCAAGTAATGAGGTGCTCATAGCAGTCAGTACCTTTTGGCAATAGCCTTCCAGTTTTGCCCAGGGATGGCTTGGATCAGTGTACGTGTGTATTCATGGGTTGGACTTTCAAAGACTTGCGAAGGCGCTCCTCGCTCAACAATTCGTCCTTGATGCATTACGACGATTTGATCGCAAATCTGTGATGCAACACGAAGGTCGTGTGTAATAAATATCATTGAAAGCTGCAAACGTATCTGGATGTCCCGCAGCAGTTTCAATACTTGTGCTTGTACCGAAACATCTAGAGCCGAAACAGCTTCATCTGCGACCAGTAACTCTGGATTGAGCGCGAGAGCGCGAGCGATGCCGATCCGTTGCCGTTGCCCACCAGAGAATGCATGGGGGTAGCGATCAAACGCGGAGGGATCGAGCTCAACGAGGTTTAAAAGCTCGCGTGCGCGCAAGCTGGCTTGGTCCAGTGAGACTCCGTTGGCGACTGGTCCATCTGTGAGGATGCGACCGACGGTGTGTCGGGGGTTAAGCGATGCATAAGGATCTTGAAAGATCATTTGAATTTTGTGACGCAGAGGTCGAAATTCTGATGCGGAAAGGGGGGCGATATTTTGCCCATGAAAAAGAATCTCGCCGCTGTCGATACTTTGAAGTTTCAGTAAGCAACGCCCCACAGAAGACTTTCCCGATCCCGACTCACCAACAATACCAAGTGTTTGGCCCCGCGCAATTTGAAATGACACATCGTTGATCGCATGTACCACGCGCCTCTTCACAAAAAGTCCGCGTGCAGTGATATAGGTCTTATGCAGATTCCTCACTTTAAGAACAGGCGCGGCGGACGCAGACGGCATTGCATCGGATGGACGTGCTTGCCCATGTGGCACTGAAGCAATGAGCCGTTGCGTGTAGGGGTGCTTTGGTTGGTTCAACACGTCAACGGCGGACCCGCTTTCAACCAATCGTCCCTTTTCCATCACCAGCACGCGATCAGCAAGGTCTGCAACAACGCCAAAGTCGTGGGTGATGAACATCACGGCCATCTGCATCGAGCGTTGAATATCTTTAATCAAACGCAAAATCTGCGCTTGTGTCGTAACATCCAACGCCGTTGTGGGCTCATC
>CAIYWO010000071.1 GCA_903929925.1 uncultured beta proteobacterium
CGTGTGCACGGGGGCTTGGTTTGCCAAAGTGACTGGGTTGTCAAAATGTGGCAGCTCTCAGACTGCCCGACGCCGAACGCGATGGCACCGAACGCGCCGTGTGTAGAGGTATGGCTGTCGCTGCATGTGAGCGTCGAGCCGGGTAGGGATATGCCTTGCTCCGGCCCAACGACATGCACGATGCCTTGGCGTGGATCCTGTAGAGAAAAATAATTGGCACGACTCCAGCGCATATTCTCGTCAAACTTGAGAATCATCTCTGTTACCTCCTGGGTAACAGCACCTTGCGGGTTTCGACTGGTCGTTGGTACATAGTGATCGGCTACACCGAAAATTTGCTTCGGATTCTTGACGCTTAAGCCGCGTTCCTTTAGTTGCGCGAACGCATGAAAGGACCCCTCATGGATGATGTGCCGGTCGATATACAGGAGTGAGGGGCCAGGCGCGCGCTCGACAATAACGTGACGTGCCCAGATCTTCTCAAACAGTGACAGCGGCTTGGTGACGGGTTTGTTCATCATGACGGGTCAAAGAGCGACTTGACCTTTGGTGGAAGTGATATGGGTGTCTGTCTTGGAGGGCACAGGGTCAATATGGGTCATGAGATTTAGGACGCGATGTCTTTGCATCACGGCCTGACGGGCTGCGAGGCCAATGTCGTGTCCGACCTCGACTGTGAGATAGGCGTCCACTTCAATGTGTGCATCGACGAGAATCATATCGCCCATCTTTCGTGTGCGTACGTCATGCACACCTAAAACGCCAGGAGTCTGTAGGAGGGTGGCGGTAATGGCAATCACTTCCTGCTCGTCTACAGAGCGATCCATCAAGTCATGAAAGGCCGCAGAGCCGAACTGCCAACCCATCTTCCCGATCATTAAGCCAACAACTAAGGCTGCAATGGGATCAAGGATGGGGTGGCCCAACAGATTGCCAATAATGCCAATTGCGACAACCAATGAGGACGCGGCATCTGACCGTGCGTGCCAGGCGTTTGCGACCAGCATGCTCGATTTCACTTGCTTCGCGATCCGTAACATGTAGCGGAACAAAAGCTCTTTGATCAGGAGTGCCGCACCCACGACCCATAAGGCCGAGGCGTGCACGGTCGGGATCGTGCTTGGGTCTTTCAGTTTTTCGAAGGCCGCCCAAAGCATGCCGAGCGCAACGGCAATGAGCAGGGCACCCAAAAACAGTGAGGCAGCCGTTTCAAAACGCTGGTGACCATACGGGTGGTCTTGATCAGCGTCCTTCTTGCTGTGATGGCTGGCAAGAAGAACAACAAAGTCACCGATTAGATCCGATAGGGAGTGAATACCGTCGGCGATCAATCCCTGCGACTTTGCCAGGATACCCACCACAATTTGGGTGCATGACAGGACAATATTTACCGCAACGCTCACCCAGGTGCTCTTGCTAGCCGCCTGTCTGCGTTGCTCAAGCGTGAAACTTGAGTCTTCGCTATCGTCTTGTAGGTCGGCTGGGTTCATTTTCTTGGGACTTTAAATGCGTTGAACGCTAGACAGCTATCGTAGCATTTGAGAGAGTTTTCTCAGGAAAAACTTAGATTTGTTGTCCCGCTGTCCGGTATGATTCACCTTTGGAGCTGCATGCTCGTTTGTTGCCTTTTTCTGGATTGAGGAATTACCGCATGAAAGCCGTATTTATTGACGCAAATCCTTCTTTGGCTGATGTTGCGCAACGGTTACACCGAGCAGACGATATTGCTTACATCATTAATCGCCAAGCGGATATCACCCCGGAGCAAATCCCAGCAGTCATGGGTGACGCCGAAATCCTGGTTGTGGATCACACCTCTGTCCCAACCGCGATCGCACGTCAGTGCAAAGGTCTGAAGCACGTCGTTTTTCTGGGCACGGGTGCGCGTTCGTATATGAACCCCGAGGAGCTCGCAGAAATCGGAATTGAGGTGCACATTATTAAAGGCTACGGTGACACAGCTGTCGCGGAGTGCGCGTTTGCCTTGATGTGGGCGAGCGCAAAAGGCTTTGCGCTCATGGACCGCGGCATGCGGGCAGGTAACTGGCTGCGCACTGATGCTGTGCAACTCACAGGCAAAACACTTGGGTTGATCGGTTTTGGAGGGATTGCCGCTGAAATGGCTCGGCTAGCGTTAGGTGCCGGTATGGAAGTGCTGGCCTGGAACCGAACACCCAAAACGCATCCAGGCGTTAAGTTCGTTGAGTTGGATGAACTGTTGGCACGTAGTCGGGTGATCTCGCTGCACTTGCTCTTAAATGACGAAACACGCGGTTTTATTTCCCGTGAGCGCCTTGCAAAGATGCAGGATGGGGTAATCCTGATTAACACTGCTCGTGGTGCGGTCATCGACGAGACGGCCTTACTAGAGGGGCTAAGGTCAGGGAAGGTGGGCCATGCCGGTTTGGATGTGTTTGATGTTGAGCCCTTGCCCAAGGACCATGCCTTCACGAAAGTTGAGAACGTGACGCTGTCCGCCCACTCGGCATTTCGTACCCCCGAGGCAAGCGATAACTTGATTGAGGCTTCCCTGAATCACTGCCGCCGGATTTCCGGTCAAGGCACCATTCGTTAAACGAGGTATATATGAACAAGATTATTCGTAAGTTTAAATTTGCTGCTGTTTTGGCTCTAACAACATTCACCGCAACTGGTTTTGCCCAGTCTGATGTTTGGCCCAGCCGCGCGATCACGATCATCGGTGGATTCCCCGGCGGAGCAGGAACGGATATCTATGCGCGCAAGTTAGGTGACTTACTGACAAAGTCGCTGAATGTGTCCATTGTGGTGGATAGCAAAACTGGCGCAGGTGGAAACATCGGGTCCGATTTTGTCGCACGCTCGGCTCCAGATGGGTACACCTATTTGCTCGGTACGGCCGGCACCCACGCGATCAACGCGGCCCTCTACAGCAAGTTAAGTTTTGACGTAGAGCGCGACTTTACCCACATTGCACTGCTCGGCGACGTCCCCAATGTTTTATTGATCAATCCAAAAAAACATCCGGATATAAAAACCTGTGCAGATCTGTTGGCAGCTGTTCGTGCAAAGCCCGGATCATTTAATTACTCGTCCACTGGCAATGGCGCCTCGACGCATTTGTCCGCAGCACAGTTTGCGAACGCAGCAAAAATCGATATTGTGCATGTGCCTTACCGTGGTCAAGGACCAGCGATGTCCGCTCTGTTGGCTGGTGACGTAGATATGTTTTTGAATCAGAGTGCACCGGCAATTGCCTCAGTCAAGGGAGGGCGCACGATTGCCTTGGCTGTGACAAGTGCTCAACGGTTAGCTGCACTTCCTGACGTCCCAACCGTGGCAGAGGCTTGTAAGCTCCCCGGTTTTGAAAGCAGCACTTGGTATGGCTTATTTGGTCCTGCAAAGCTTCCCACTGACATAGCCAACAAAATGAGCGATGCTGTA
>CAIYWO010000072.1 GCA_903929925.1 uncultured beta proteobacterium
CAATATTTCAATCTGTCGGCTGGCCTGACCGCGTTACACGAAGGCGTAAAAGTCTAATCAGGTAAATAACTGAACTTATTTGGACTGGGGCGGTCTACTCACTTACAATTTCGTTCAGCTTTTAGTAAGATTTGGTTTTCTAGGAACAGTTTGCAAAGCAATGCTTTGTAATGAATGCAAGTCCATTAATACGTTAGTACTTTTTATTGGCGTTTTTCGCCCAGGAGCAATCGATGTCTCGTTCCCTTTCACGTTTTGTCGCAGCAGCTGTTCTCGCGGTGAGCGGCTTGGCACTGACCAGTATGGCGTTTGATGCGGATGCCGCCCGTGTTGGCAAAGGCAATAACGCTGGTCGTCAGTCCAGTAACGTAACGAATCAAGCGCCCGCTGCATCAACTACAACCCAGAAAAGTGCAACGGCCCCTGCGGCAGCTGCTAGCTCGACTGCTGGTGCGGCCGCTGCAGCCAAGCCGAGTGGCGCATCGCGTTGGCTCGGACCTCTAGCCGGCATTGCTGCTGGCTTGGGTATCGCCGCACTCTTGTCGCATTTTGGCCTGGGTGGCGCAATGGCCGACTTCCTGGTGATGGCCTTGATCGCAGGTGTTGTGATCTTCGGCATCATGTTCATCTTGCGCAGAATGCGTGGCGGTGCCGCGGCTGAACCTGCTGTCCAGGGCGCAGGTGCCGGCTCTGCAACGGGAGCTGCCCCAGCGCCTAACGATATGTGGCGTCAGTCGTCTGAGCCTGCTGCCACACCGGTCCAATTGCCGCCTTCGGCGACAGGCTCAATGTCTGCTGCCGGCTTTGGCTCAGATGCTCCAGCGCCAGACCAAAGTTGGTTTATCCCAACAGATTTCGACACACAACGCTTTTTGGGTGAAGCCAAACAGCAGTTTGTCGCGATTCAGAAAGTTTGGGATAGCGGTAACGTCAATGAGTTGCGTAACTTCTTGACTGATGACCTGTTGAAGGAACTGCAGGCTCAGTTGAGCGGCCAGACTGGCCAAAACCACACAGAAGTGGTGCTGCTCAATGCAGAACTGCTCGGTATTGAAAAAGTCAGCGACGGTCACCTGGCTAGCGTGCGCTTCTCTGGCATGTTGCGCGAACAGGTCGGCGCTGAGGCTTTCCGCTTCGAAGAGGTATGGAACCTGTTCAAGCCTGAGCAAGGCGGGTGGTTGTTGGCAGGGATTCAGCAGGTTCCGGTTTCCCAGGCTAGCTAAGACTTGTCAATTTGCTGTGCAATTAGTCGCTAAACGCCCGCGAAAGCGGGCGTTTTTACTGAGTGACCCTGCCACAACCGTTAAACTGTCGGTTTGGTGCCAATATGGCCAACACCCCTATAGTCCAATATTTTGAGACGAGCCTTCCCCCCGCTTCCATCCCTTGAGGTTTTTCAGCCGGTTCAAGCAGTTGCGCACGCCTTTAATCTGCTGGCGCGACAGCAACCTTGGGCCGCGGAGCGTTTGGCGCGTCATGCTGCAAAAACGTTGCGCATCGTTTTTGGCAGCTTTTCCCTGACCTTTAAGATTTCTGATGTGGGTCAACTGGTTCCTGCAGAGGTGACCACGACTCCCGATGTTGTGCTTGAGATCAATCCCCAGTCTTTTGACCCGATCGCGTGGTTGTCATCCCGTTCGCGCCCTGACATTGCAGAATATGTGCACGTATCGGGGCAGGCTGCCTTGGCCCAAGTGGTGTCTGAACTTTCGCGCGATTTGCGGCCCGACCCCGAGGATGCTCTAGCGCAGTGGTTGGGCGATGTCGCAGCCCGCAGGATTGTGCAGGGCGCGCGTACAGCAGCGATTGGGTTTAGCCAAGCTCTGCGCGGCTTGGGCCGCAATATGGCCGAATATCTATCTGAAGAAACGGACGCGCTGGCTGGCCGTCCTGTGATGCAGACCTTTGTTCAGGATCACTCGCGGGTGCAGACGCGTTTGTCTGGACTTGAGCAGCGAGCAGCTGATCTGAGCGCGCGACTGCGTAAGTTGGAAGCCAACAGGAGCACAGTGCGATGATGTCTGTGCCGCGGCTATTGCGCATTATGCTGGTCGCGCTGCGTTATCGGCTAGATGAGTTGGTGCTGTCCGGCATTGATCATCCTTGGGCCGTTCGCCTGCTCTGGGTTGCGCGCTTAGGTTCTCGTCCAACGATGCCTCGGGGTGAGAGGTTGAGGCTTGCCCTTGAGTCGCTGGGCCCGATCTTTGTAAAGTTTGGACAGGTGCTGTCTACGCGTCGCGATTTGATTCCTCCCGATATCGCCGACGAACTTGCACTGCTGCAAGATCGTGTCGCACCATTTCCCTCTGACGAGGCGGCTGCGCTTGTCGAGGCCGCTTTAGGCGCACCCACGGGTCAGCTGTTTGCGCACTTTGAGACTGACCCGGTTGCTTCAGCTTCTATCGCGCAAGTTCACTTCGCTGTACTGCACGACGGCAGACATGTTGCTGTGAAAGTTCTGCGGCCCGGCATGCTTGAAGTGATCGACAAAGATCTATCGTTGATGCGTGTTCTGGCAGGGTTGATTGAGCGTTTGGCACCGGATGGTCGCAGACTCAAACCTCGTGAAGTTGTCGGAGAGTTCGATAAGCATCTGCACGACGAGTTAGATTTGTTGCGCGAAGCGGCGAACTGCAGTCAGCTGCGACGCAACTTTGCAGCGGACGGCGATCGCAGCAATCTGCTGTGGGTCCCCGAAGTGATGTGGGATTACTGCGCATCGAATGTATTTACGATGGAGCGCATGTATGGGATCCCAGTCAGTCAGGTTGATCGCCTGCGTGCCTTGGGTGTTGATATCCCGACACTTGCTCGCACGGGAGTTGAGATCTTTTTTACCCAGGTATTTGACGATGGTTTTTTCCATGCAGACATGCACCCCGGCAATATTTATGTCTCCGATCAGCCCGAAACGCTTGGACGCTACATTGCGCTAGATTTTGGAATTGTGGGTTCGTTGTCTGAATTTGATAAGAATTATCTGGCACAGAACTTTCTGGCATTTTTTCAAAGAGACTATCGTCGCGTCGCCCGCCTGCACATTGAGTCGGGCTGGGTGCCTGCCACGACACGTGAGGAAGAGCTTGAGGGGGCGGTGCGTGCAGTGTGCGAGCCTTATTTCGATCGTCCGTTGGCTGAAATCTCACTTGGTCAGGTGCTTTTGAGGCTTTTCCAGACATCGCGGCGCTTTAATGTTGAAATACAACCTCAGTTGGTTTTATTACAAAAAACCTTATTGAATGTTGAGGGATTAGGACGCCAACTTGATCCGCAATTAGACTTATGGAAAACGGCGAAGCCGTA
>CAIYWO010000073.1 GCA_903929925.1 uncultured beta proteobacterium
AGGAGGGCGTTGCAGCCAATACCCATCGCAGCGATGTCGCCAAGCTCGGCGTGATTTTGCCTAGCGCACAAGAGCTTGAGGCACATGAAAAGTATTTGGCGGCGCTCGACAAGTCAGTGAAGGGCAAGTGTCTATGGCGAACCTTGGATGAAGGCACGCCCGTCGACACTGCCGCGGGCAACGCTACTTAAGACAACACCCCAAGGGTCTTGCGCTTGATTAAGTCAAAATCAATTTGCGCACCTAGACCTGGACCGTTGGGTGCATGCACCATGCCCTGGGCGTCGATTTCAATATCTTGAAGCAAACCATATTTTTGTGACTCAGACGGCAGCAACACTTCAAACAGTTCGGTGTTTTGCAATGCCATGATCACGTGAAGGTTCGCAAAGTTGTTGAGCGAATTCCCGCCATGATGCACTTCGTAATTCAAATGAAATGCTTCTGCCAAGTGAGCGGTCTTCATTAACGTTGTGATGCCGCCTTTGACGGCTACATCGCCACGCAAGAAATCGGTCGCGCGTTCTTTGATCCAAGGCGCGTACGAATCTAGTCCACCGGCCGGATACTCCGTTGCCATGATTGGAATATGCAGATGTTTTTTGAGTTCGACATAGTTGTAGATGTCGGCATCTGCAAGTGGGTCTTCATACCAGTAGAAATCAAGCTCTTCGATCACTTTGCCGACACGCAAGGCTTGTGTGTAGTCGTAGCTCCACACTGAATCGAGCATCAGCACATAGTCATCACCGACTGCTTTACGAACAGCTTCACAGACTTTGATGTCTTCGCGCCAAACTTGAGGTGGATGAATTTTGTATGCAGCAAGATTCAACTCTTTGTAATGCTGCGCCTCGTCTGCATAGGCTTGTGGGCTTGAGAGCACGGCCGAACTGATGTAGGCCGGGACGTGGTCACGGTAGGACCCAAGCAGTTGATGGATCGGAAGGTTGGCCACTTTGCCCGCGATATCCCAAAGCGCAACGTCGACAGCTCCGATACAACGAGCCGTCGTTGTGCGGACCCGCTTCCACATCGCCTTATAGAGCCGCTCTCGGTCAAGCGGATTCTGTTGAAGCAAAATCGGCTTGAGGTAACGAACGAGGCTTGCCCCGTCCATGTCGGCCGGAAAAAACGCAGAGCCCAAAAATGCATGACCCGTAACACCTTGATCGGTCGTGATGGCTAGCAAGCCAAGCTTGCTGCCACCCGCAAAGCGCCCGGTGTGTGCACCGTAGCTGGTTGAGGGGATATCATCCCAGCTAAATAGTGTCAGAGTGACGTCTTGAATCTTCATCGTTACTCAATCCGGATGTTTGCGTCTTTAATCAGCTTGGACCACTTCGCGACTTCACTTTGAAGTAGCTTGCTGAATTCTTCAGGCGTGCTTGCTACAACTTCAACGCCCTGATCATTAAACCGCTTGGTGACATCGGGCTCGCGGAAGATTTTGACGAGCTCGCCATTGACCTGCTTGACAATTGCAGCTGGTGTTCCGGCCGGCACTTGCATACCAAACCAAACGTTTACCTCAAAACCGGGTACGCCTGATTCTGCAACGGTTGGGGTGTCGGGCAGCAGTGCCGTGCGCTTGACGCCACTGACGCCAATTGCCAGTACTGTGCCAGCGCGAATCTGTTGAATCACGTTGGGCACGTTGTCGAACAATACGTC
>CAIYWO010000074.1 GCA_903929925.1 uncultured beta proteobacterium
AATCGTCAAGACGCTATCAGTTGTTGCGAAGGCATGGACGCTACCGACTTGTTGTCGATCCAAGACTGCGAAGAAAATCAGTACCGAAGCGATAAGTAGATGTATCAAAAGCGCCGGCAGAATAGGTCGTCGCTCAAAACAACGAAAAAAATACATTACCGATCCCTAGTCGAAGTGGTTGCACGTAAAAATAAGACCTCCTCAGTTTGATGCACCAAGAAACGCACACCAAACAGACACTCCAAGGCTGGCACGGCATCCAGGGACGCCGAGCAGTCAGCAAACACCTGTCCGCGCTCGAGCATGATCAGTCGATCAAAACCTTGTAGCGCCAGCTGCACATCATGCAAAACAGCGATCAAAGTGTGCTGACGTAGTCGAGTAAACATTGCCAGGTGTTCAGAAAGCTCAAGTGCGAGTCCCGGATCAAACGCAGCAAGTGGTTCATCGACAAGCAATATCCCATCGCATGCATCCCACAGCTGTGCAAAAACACGCGCAAGATGGACACGCGCGAGCTCCCCGCCAGACAGCCCAACTGTCGTTCGCTCCAGCAGGTGATCCGCACGCGCCAATAATGCCGCCTGCCTGATGATCTGTTCGACGTTCGCGTCAGACTGCTTACCTAATCTGCCTAATCCAATGACGAGCTTCACCGGCATATCAAAGGTATTTGGATATGTCTGAGGTAAGACCGCCAGCAGATGACTTAGCGAGACCGGGTCAAAGGTACTGAGCCGCCTTCCCATCACGTTCAGGAGTCCAGAGGTGGTGGCGTACTCACCCGATAGCAATTTAAGCAAGGTGGACTTTCCGGCACCGCTCGGGCCGAGAATGGCGATCCGCTCACCCGGAGCGACATCGAACGTAAAGGGACCAAAGTCCAAAGACCCCAGTCGTACATGCGCCTTGTCCAGATGTAAGTGCCCGACAGTACGATGCCTCATGTCGCCCTTCCTTTGCCTCGCGCTAGCAGCCACAAAAAGAAGGAGCTCCCTAGCAACGCGGTAAAGATCCCCACAGGCACCTCAGCGGGTACAGCAAGCGTTCGCGCCAAGGTATCAGCACAAACTAGCAAAATAGCCCCAACAATTGCCGATCGTGGCAGAACGCGACGTAGATCAGCACCTGCTGTCAGGCGCACCAGGTGTGGTGCTACCAACCCAATGAACCCAATCACGCCGCAAAAGGCTACGGCAAAGCCTGCCAGAGCCGCCACCATCAAGACAACCCGTAACCGCAGGCTTGGCAAACAAACCCCAACATGTCGCGCGATGTTTTCCCCCAGTAGCAGTGCGTTGAGCTTCTGCACGAGCCCAAGCGTTGCAACCCAGACACCCGCCAATAAGCCGCTGACTACGATGACTAGCGTCCAGCTTGCGTTCGATAGCGTGCCGAGTGTCCAAAAAGTGAGGCTGCGTAATTGGCTATCTGTGGCCGTATAGGCGCACAGCCCTATCACCGCTCCCGCCAGAGCGTTGATTGCAATCCCAGTCAAAAGTAGCCCTCCTATGGAGCCTGCCATCCAGTGCCGAGAGATACCATCGAGTAACAGGCAAACAAGCACCGCACCGCTAAAGGCGATCAGCGGTAGCAACAGCCAGTGCGAGGCAAAGCCAGCTACAGCCGGACTCTGCGTCAGAAAGACAATCGAAAGCGCCGCGGCACAAGCGGCGCCTGAAGAAATGCCAAGCAAACCCGGTTCCGCCAAGGGGTTTCGGAATAAGGCCTGTGTCAACGCTCCTGCAAAACCCAGACTCGCTCCAATTAACGCAGCAAACAGCACGCGAGGCAAACGGATGTCCCACAAGATGTGTCGATGACTAACAGCCAACATCTCAGTATCTGGTGTATCCAGCCAAAACAGCCATGCAGATTGATCGAGCACTAGCGCACCAAAGTGTGTCGCACTGAAGGCAGCGAGCAGCAACAAGGACAGCAGACCAAGCGTTGCGGAGGGCATACGCCTGCGCAGAGTCAGGCTCATACGCGTATCGCCTCGCTTGCCGCGCGACGTAACGCCAATATTGCGTCTGGCATGCGCGGACCAAAGCCCAAGAGAAACATTGTGTCAAACACGAGCCAACGCGATGCGCGTGCGGCCGGAGTCATCGCTAGACCTTTAATTTGCATGATCGATTCACTGACACTTGGGGTATTCTGGTGCGCCATAGCGTCAGGCTGTGTCAAGACAAGCAAATCAGGCTGCGCAGCGATCAAGGCCTCCGTTGTAATGGGACGATAGCCCGCTGTGTCTGCAAAGGCGTTTTGCAATCCCGCGTATTGCAGCATCACATGCGCACCAGTACCTGCACCCGCGACAATGAACTGACCCGGCGACTGACCCAAAACGAACATCACCCGGATATTGGTCTGCGGCGCAGGGGCACGCTGTGCCACAGCACCCCACTCGCGCCAAAGTTTCTCGGCGAACAATTGAGCCCTTTCCTCGCATCTCAAGATACGTCCAAGCTGCTTAACCCGCAAAATCAGTGCCTCAGCCGTATAGCCATCTTCAGCAGTCGACACGGCAACGCCAGCGCCTCGCAAACGTGACAACACCGAAATCGGTCCGGCGTCATGACTCACAATCACGTTATGTGGTGCCAAGGCAAGAATGCCCTCTAGCGACAGATTGCGGGCGTATCCCACGCTAGGTAGGCGTCGTACACCGAGAGGAAATCTCGACGTTGTATCCACACCAACGAGGCTAGACTCTTGCCCTAAGGCGCAAACGATTTCGGTCAGTCCGCCCCCGACGCACACAACGCGTCGCTTG
>CAIYWO010000075.1 GCA_903929925.1 uncultured beta proteobacterium
GAGGATCAAGCGACCCATAGCCGACGGGCAGCATACGCCTGGTATCGGGGTTCATGGTGGTTTCCCAAAGCTGCTCGGGACTCATTTCGCCAAGACCTTTAAAACGGCTAATGTCCCAGGAACCCTCTCTTACCCCTTCTTTGCGTAGCTTGTCCTGAACCACCTCAAGCTCTCCGGCATCCAGGCAGTAAATTTTGCGTGCGGGACGCTTACCCAGCGAGGGGACGTCGACGCGGAACAATGGGGGTCTGGCAACGTGCACATGTCCGAGTTCAACCAGACGCGGAAAGTGACGGTAGAACAGTGTCAACAACAACACTTGAATATGCGAGCCGTCAACGTCGGCGTCCGACAAGATACACACCCGGCCGTAACGCAAACCGGACAGGTCTGGCGTGTCGTTTGGACCGTGTGGATCCACACCGATTGCGACTGAAATATCGTGAATTTCGTTATTGGCGAACAAACGGTCTCGATCGACTTCCCAGGCATTTAACACCTTGCCACGTAAGGGCAAGATGGCCTGAAACTCCTTGTCGCGTCCCATTTTGGCCGAGCCCCCGGCCGAGTCGCCCTCCACAAGAAAGACTTCGGTGCGTGACACATCGGAGGACTCACAATCCGTGAGTTTGCCAGGCAGCACCGCGACACCGGAGCTCTTGCGCTTTTCTACCTTTTGGGCGGAACGCGCACGCGCCTGGGCCTGGCGAATCGCCAACTCAGCCAATTTTTTGCCGTACTCAACGTGGGTATTGAGCCAGAGGTCGAGTGAAGTGCGGACAAATCCGCCGACCAAACGCACCGCGTCGCGGCTGTTGAGTCTTTCTTTAATCTGCCCCTGGAACTGCGGATCCAGCACTTTGGCTGAAAGGACAAAGCTTGTGCGGGCAAAAACGTCCTCAGGAAGTAACTTAACGCCCTTGGGCAGCAAGCCATGCAACTCGGCAAACGCCTTCACAGAAGCGAATAAGCCTTCGCGCAGGCCGGATTCGTGCGTGCCCCCGGCTGGCGTTGGGATCAGATTCACGTAAGACTCGCGAACAACATTCCCCTCATCGGCCCAGGCAACGACCCACTGCGCGCCCTCGCCATCGGCAAAGCTCTCGTGGTCCGCTGCGGCAAACTGCTCACCGCCAAAAAGAGGCACGCGCAACTCGGTGCCATCTAACGCTTCGGTCAGATAGCCAGCCAAACCATTTTCATATTGCCAAGTCTTGGTGTCGCCTGTCTTTTCGTTGGTCAGGCTGACCTTGACGCCCGCCATCAACACGGCCTTGCTGCGCAACAAGTGCGTAAGCTCATTGAGCGGAATGGCCGCAGAATCAAAAAAACTCGCGTCTGGCCAAACCCGTACTCGCGTACCGGATTTTTTACGCAAAAGCTCTGGCGCCAGCTTTAGTGCCTCGACCACAGCACCATCACCGAAAACCATCCGATGGGCACCGCCCTCTCGCCAGATGACAAGCTCGAGCCGCTTGGACAGTGCATTCGTCACCGAGACACCCACGCCGTGGAGCCCACCAGAGAATGCGTAAGCTCCACCGCCTTTCTTATCGAACTTTCCGCCAGCATGCAGGCGCGTAAACACGAGTTCGGCGACGGGCGCCTTCTCTTCCGGATGGAGCCCGACAGGAATGCCGCGGCCATCGTCCTCAACTGTCACACTGCCATCCGTGTGGAGCGTGACCTGGATTTGCTTACCGAAGCCGGCTAGCGCTTCGTCGGCTGCGTTATCGATCACTTCCTGAATGATGTGTAGGGGGTTTTCGGTACGGGTGTACATACCGGGGCGCTGGCGCACGGGCTCAAGCCCTTTTAATACCCGAATAGATGATTCGTTATACGACTGATTACTCAAGTTATCCCCAACTACGGTAGAAAAGAAGGTCATTTTACGGAAAATGCCAAACCGAAGACGAGATGTTATGCTTTAATGACTAAACGATGTCCCAGCCTGTGCGCCGGACGCGACCAAATTCAAGAGAAAAACATGAGTGAACACATCAAAAACGTGAGCGATGTCAGCTTTGATGCGGACGTGCTTAAGTCATCCCAACCCGTGTTGGTCGATTACTGGGCAGCTTGGTGCGGCCCCTGCAAAATGATTGCACCAATGCTCGAAGAAGTTTCGGCTGAATACGCTGGTAAAGTGACAATCGCCAAACTGAACGTAGACGAAAATCCTGAAACTGCAGCCAAATTTGGTATTCGTGGCATCCCGACTCTGATGTTGTTTAAAGACGGCCAGGTCGCAGCGACCAAAGTGGGCGCTTTGTCGAAATCACAACTTACAGCATTCCTGAACGACTCGATCTAATTCGCTTCCACGCGCGGGCCCCTTCGAGGCCCGCCACTGACTCTGCTTAGCGCGAGCTGTTCTGCTTGAAACACCCTTGATCTCTTTCATATCCCGCTTCTTGACTGAAGTCACTTTTCTATAAGCACATCAATGCACCTTAACGAATTGAAGGCGCAGCACGTTTCGCAGCTGCTCGAAATGGCCGCAGGCCTAGAAATCGAAAACGCCAACCGGCTCCGCAAACAAGAATTGATGTTTGCCATCATGAAGCGCCGCGCCAAACAGGGCGAACAAATTTTTGGAGATGGCGTACTTGAAGTCCTGCCAGACGGCTTTGGCTTCTTGCGCTCGCCTGACACTTCTTACTTAGCAAGTACAGACGACATTTATATTTCGCCCTCTCAAATTCGCCGTTTTAACTTGCATACAGGCGATTCGATTGAAGGCGAAGTGCGGACTCCAAAAGACGGCGAGCGCTACTTTGCGCTCGTCAAAGTCGATAAGGTCAATGGATTCCCGCCTGAGGCGATCAAGCATCGCATCATGTTTGAAAACCTGACTCCTCTACACCCTGACAAAGTGATGGTGCTGGAGCGTGATATCAAGAGTGAAGAGAACCTCACAGGTCGCATTCTGGATGTCTTTGCGCCGATCGGTAAAGGCCAGCGCGGACTGATCGTGGCGAGCCCGAAGTCTGGTAAGACCGTGATGATGCAGCATATTGCACACGCCATCACGACAAACTTTCCAGATGCCGTGATGATCGTCATGCTCGTTGACGAACGCCCCGAGGAAGTTACAGAAATGCAACGTACCGTTCGCGGCGAAGTGGTTGCATCAACCTTCGACGAACCTGCAACGCGCCACGTGCAAGTCGCCGAAATGGTGATTGAACGCGCTAAGCGTTTGGTCGAAATGAAGAAAGACGTTGTCATTCTGCTTGACTCGATCACACGCCTCGCACGCGCCTACAACACGGTCGTCCCAGCTTCCGGCAAGGTTCTGACTGGCGGTGTGGATGCGAACGCGCTACAACGCCCGAAACGCTTCTTCGGCGCTGCACGTAACCTCGAAGAAGGCGGCTCACTGACCATCATCGGCACCGCGCTGATCGAAACCGGTAGCCGGATGGACGAGGTCATCTACGAAGAGTTCAAAGGAACCGGTAACTCTGAGGTTCACCTCGAGCGCCGTTTGGCAGAAAAACGCGTCTATCCAGCGATCAACCTGAACAAATCAGGAACGCGTCGCGAAGAATTGCTTATCAAGCCAGAGCTATTACAAAAAATCTGGGTGTTGCGCAAATTCATTCATGACATGGACGAGGTCGAGTCAATGGAATTTATCTTGGACAAGATGCGTTCCACCAAGAACAATGCCGAATTCTTCGACATGATGAAGAAGTAATTACCCGCCAGGCGAAGCAGGCGCTGGCTGAACGGCTGGCGCCTCGACTGGCTCAAGGATCGGGTCGTCCCATGGCCCCTTAACTCGGTACTGCACACTCAACGCTCTCTCAATCGGGTTACGCAGTACGTATTGCGTCAGCAACGCACTTAACCCCGCGATGGGATTCACAACAAAGGCCGTTGCGACCGCCGTACCGCTCAGGTCGAACCGTGGTTTTACGTCCGCGTGCATATCCCAAACTTTCTTGTCTAAATCTGACCCTCCGGTGAAGGCCACCGTGGCAACAGGACTGCGCACGACAAAGTCTTGAGACTTGACCACGCCGGCTTCAATGGAGAATTTTCCATCAATCGTGTCCCAGGGAAAGCCGTCTTTAAACTCATCACCAACCCGGAAATTCAAGCTCAAAATGCGTTGAAGGGATTGAAGCGACAATAACTCGAGCAGTCGCGCGCTACGTGATGTGACATGGGCAAACACACCATCCTTAAGCGAAAGACTGGCCTGACCATTTAATCCACCATAGCGATATACCCAGGGGAAATCGCCCCAATCGATACGTCCGTTAAGTGTGCCTTTGCCGCCTTTAGCGCGATCGGGGTACCCCATCATGTCCGAGAGTTTACCGAGGTCGACAACATCGACTTTCGCATCAAGACTCACGCCACGTGCAGGACCCGTCAAACGCCAATCACCCGTCGCATTCAAAGAACCGTAGGGATTCTTTATTTCCAGCTTTTCAATTTTCCAGTCCTCGCCTCGGCGAACCGTCGCCCCGAGCATGCGCAGCGTTCCAAGCCGACTGCCAAACAATGTGAAATCGTCGATGGTCAAATCTATCGCAGGCATTTCAGACCACTGCTTCTCGTCAATCATGTCCGTTTTAGGTGGCTCACCTTGCGTCGTCGTTGCCGAGCCAAGCGCGAGTTTCGAAAAACGCGCATAGACGCGTCCCGCTAAGGCACCCTGCGCTTCCTGCCAAGACGCAAAACCCTCAGTCTCCTTGGACTTAAGTTGTGCGCTCCACTTGGTCTCATCCTGCCTATTGGCCGTCAGGGTCATCGCTGACAAACGCATTTCACCCCAGTTCAACTCAGTCGCACTCAGCTTGAGCTGTTGAAAGGGTGGAACAATATTGGCGCTCTCTTTGCTGCGACTCGGTTCGCTTAAGTTGGCTGAAAATTCTTTCCAGTCATCCCAATTAAGACGATCTAACTTGAGATCAACCGTCAGTCCCGACGCAGGAAGAATAGCCTGCCCACCCATCGCTAAGGTCGCGCGATTAAAAAATGTCTTACTGCGAGACGCTGCTTGACGCTCGAACCTACCACTCAACACATTCCCAAAAGACACGCTCAAGACATGCTCAGCCCCCTTTTGTCCCGGAGTGTGGGTCCATCGCGCCGATAGCCCCAGGCGTCGTGGAGCAGCCTTTCCAAGAGGGGCTGGCAACTTAATCGCGACCCCTTCCAGGGTGGAAGTAAGTTGGGCGTCAAAACCTGAGTTGGGTAAAGTCTTAAGCGAGCCGGAATATTTCGTCCTCCCTGTAAACACACTTAGTGTTTTGGCGGCACTGAGCTTACGCAGGCCGTCGGCCGTCAGCTCACCATCGAAACGAAGCCCTAATTGCGCTTTGCCCCAACCACCGGAAAGGCGTAACGGCCCCCCAAGAAACTGCGCGCTGAGTGTATCCGCTTCAAAAGTCGCCTCTGTGAAGCGCACCTCGCCTTGCACAGCCTCCAAGCGAAGGTCCTCCAAGTAGCTGACCACATTGTTACTCAGCTGAACCGAGCCTTTAACGAGAGGCTGATCAAGATGGTTCAAATCCAACGTCACTGTGAACGGCAGACCGAGCGAACCGCTGACTTTGACATCATTGAGAATGTGAGCCACATCTTTAGCAAGAGGGGTACCTCGCAAAATGCGGACGTAATCGTCAGCCAAATTCTGGGTTTGTGCTTGGACTGTCAGTATCGGCTTGGATGCAAGGTCTGGAATGTTTGCGGTCAGACCCTGGATAGCAAGCCGCCCTCCATGCGTATCGAAGACAGCCGCCCGATTGCTACGCATATCTAGCGTTGACTTATCCAGCGTAACCGTACCTTGCTCGAGGATGAGGGCTGGCCAAGCCAATTTACCCGGGGTTGCTGGGTCATAATCGATGACGAGGTCCTTGACCGCGCTCTCAATCTTGAACACCCCCGTGTGTTCGGGACTATTAAAGGGAAAATGCGTTAAATCGCCCTGCACTTTGATCGTGGCCTGCGTTAAGTTTCCCTGTTTCAAGGCCTCACGCATCCACTGGCGTGTTTGCGCATCCACAGCAGTCGTTACGTACTGATGCAAATTGGCCGCCGGAACATTCGAAAGCGTTCCACTGAGATCCAACACACCGGCGCTAGAGTCCCCTCCGGGGCTCCAAGAGCCAGAAATCAAGGCATCAGCGCCAGCTGTCTTCATACCAAGCTGCTTGACCAAGACCGACAACACTTCATCTGATCGACGAAGCAGTTGCCCCTGCAACGAGACGTCATCCAGCGCCAAACGGTCTGGAGCAAACACCCCTCCCCGGAAAGCCAAGTTTTTAGCCGCAGCCGAAATCGTCAAGCCACTACGGTCCGCGGAGCGAGAAAAAATAGGCCAGCTATCCCCAACAAATAAATCACCTGGCCGACCAGAAATACGCACGGTCATTTGATCGATATGGGTACGTGTCTGTTCCTGTGACGGGAGCAGACCGGTGAGCGACGAACCCGCTAACTCCAGGGTAGACGTGGTCAAATGCCCTGCACTCACGTCGGTCCAGAGTTTGGTGTGCAGACGACCATCTATCTTCGGCAAATCTAGCCACGGTGACCAAGCACTTGGCTGAACGTCGTCCAACTCGATGTAGATTTGCGCTTGCCCGTTCTCATGCGAGGCGAGCGGATTCAGATTATTTTGCGTTTTCGCGACAAACTGAAGGCGATTACCTAAATCAGCTGGCAGCGGAGCATTTAACTGAAGTTGGTGCGAGAACAGGTTATTGATCAGCTCAATCTCAATGCCGTCCAACACGAGGGGTGGCGCCTCACGCAAGCGATCATGCCAACTCAGCCTCGCCTCGCGAAACTGAATGTGCCCTTGGTTGAGCA
Organism: uncultured beta proteobacterium; assembly: GCA_903929925.1. Taxonomy (GTDB): domain Bacteria; phylum Pseudomonadota; class Gammaproteobacteria; order Burkholderiales; family Burkholderiaceae_B; genus Zwartia. The sequence goes on from CAIYWO010000075.1 coordinate 6,844, forward strand.
ACCACCGTACCGCCAGCACATTGGCGTCGAGACGCACATGTTCGGAGGGCGAATCGCTGAGCGTTTGCCCGGCAATAACGAGTGCGCCGTCTGGACGCCGCTCGGCTGACACTTCGATACCATTGACTTCCAGCTGCTTGAGTCGCAAGTCCCAGGCAAGCAAACTACGCCATCCGATCACGGCAAAAGCATCCGGTATGCGCAAGAACTCCTGCCCCTGTGGGCTCACAAGTCGAAGATTCTGGATGGATAAAGTAGGATTTAGTCCTGCCCAGGCTGCCGAAAGTTGACCAATCGTGACCTTCGCATCTAGGGCCAAAGACAGACGCTGTTCGATCTGGGGACGCCACTCATTGACATGGGGCACAACCCAAAAGCGCACAACCAGCATACCTAAGGCTGCAACGCCATAGACGAGCAGCATGCCAATCACGAGGATTCGTAGTGTATTTTTGATAATTCGCAAAACTATTTACAACTCTATATTTTGTCGGTCACGTTCTGTGCGGTATTGTGCAAACTTATAACCCAAACTGCTGAAGCTGTCTTAGCGACAAACCACGAATGACCCAACCGTTGATCCCTCATGCTCTTCCCTGGTCCGGGGTGCTGCGCCGGCTCACTCAGGCTAAACCCGAATTTGCGGATTGGCTCGAACAGTCTTGCCACGAACCTATCACGGCACGCCGCATCGAAACATGGTTCAACGAACTTGCGGGCCCGCGATCCCAAGAACTGGCACTTGAGCCGACAGCCTGCCGTAAAGTTCTTCGCCAATTGCGGCAGCGCACTTTTTATCTGACGATGCTCAGAGACTTAGGTGGGCTGGCTCCGATCGAGGAAGTCGTGGGTGCCATGACTAAGTTGGCCGATTGGTCCGTCGAGCAGGCTTACCTGAGCGTCATGTCCGATATGACCTCCACGCACGGGATTCCGCGTGATCCAGTCACCGGCCTTCCGCAAGAAATGCTAATTATCGGAATGGGGAAGCTCGGGGGCTGCGAGCTCAACGTCTCTTCGGACATCGACTTAGTCATGCTCTACGGAGATGAAGGGGAAACGGATGGTCCACGGGCAATTAGCCACCACGAGTTCTATGGCCGACTCACCCAAAGAATGATGCCCATCCTGTCGGAGATGGATGCCGACGGACAAGTATTTCGCACCGATCTGCGACTGCGCCCAGATGGGGATTCAGGACCGCTTGCCTGGAGCCTGGATGCCTTTGAACAATATCTGTTCACCCAGGGACGTGAATGGGAGCGCTATGCCTGGCTGAAAGGACGTCCCATGCCAGCCCGCGCTTTTAAGGATAGTGATTCAAAACTGAATCTCCAGCACTTGGAGAGCATGCGTATACCGTTTGTATATCGTAAATATTTTGACTTTGATGCGCTGGCAGCACTACGCTCGCTCCGAGAAAGAATCCGCCAGGATTGGCAACGCAAAGCGTTGACGCGGCCCGGTATCGACTCTCGTCTCAACATTAAGCTCGGCGAAGGTGGTATTCGGGAGATCGAATTCGTGGTGCAGCTATCCCAGCTGATTCGTGGCGGCCGCATGCCAGCCCTCCAACAACGCGGCCTGCTCGATGCCTTACACGCACAACGCCGAGCAGGTATCTTGCCCGCACTGACCGCAACCCGGCTTGCCGAGGCCTATGTCTTCCTAAGGCGGACAGAACACGCCCTCCAGTATGCCGAAGACGCACAAACGCATCTTCTACCGAGCGACCCTGCGCGGATGGCGGACCTGGCACATGCGATGCGTATGTCTCTCTCTGACTTCACGCAAACGCTGGAACACTATCGCGAGTTCGTCGCATTTACCTTTAGAGATGCTTTCCGACTTGCGGGCTTAGGAGACGACCCAGCATCTTCCAAAACAAGAACTGACTCAACGGCGACGCACGAAGTAGATCCAGCACAGGCCCTCACTGCGCTAGAGATAAGTTTGGCCTCGTTCGGTGAAGATGCGAGCGCACTGACAAAACGCGTAGAAACATTTCTTGAAGGCAGTCGAATCCGCTCGGCCTCTGCCGCAAGCAAAGCGCGCATCGACACACTCTTACCAAACGCCCTGGACGCCGCCAAACACACAAGCCAGCCAATGACCGCAGCGCTGCGCATGCTCGATCTGATTGAGCAGGTTACCCAGCGCAGCGCCTATTTAGCCTTATTGGCTGAATACCCAGAGACCCTCGCACGCATTGCTCGCATGATGGCCGCAAGCCCTTGGGCTGCGCAGTATCTCATTCAAAATCCAGTGGTGCTCGACAGCTTGATCGCCTGGCACTCTTTAATGGCGCCGATCAATTACGAGCAAGTGGGTGCTGCGATGCGCGCGGATCTTGATGCATGCGTCTTGCCAGACGGATCGCCCGATGTTGAGCAACAGATGAATCTGATGCGGGACATGCAACGGCAACTCAGTTTTCAACTTCTCGCGCAGGACCTAGAGGGGATACTTTCAATCGAGAGCCTTGCAGATCAACTATCTGCTTTGGCAGATATGCTGCTAAACGAGACGCTGGCCCGCGTTTGGCCTCTGGTATGCAAACCTCAGGACGGTCAGCCCTGCCCTGCCTTACGCTTAGCGATTATTGCTTATGGAAGACTGGGTGGAAAAGAGCTCGGCTACTCGTCGGACTTAGACCTCGTCTATTTATACGATGATCCGCGTGAAGATGCTGCAGAAATATACGCAAAGCTCGCTCGCCGTATGACGTCCTGGCTCTCGACCATGACGTCCTCTGGACGTCTTTATGATGTAGATCTGCGGTTACGGCCAGACGGCGATGCAGGCTTGCTCGCGGTGTCCGTGGAAGCGTTTCGCAAGTATCAACTCGAACATGCCTGGCCCTGGGAACATCAAGCCCTCACCCGTGCTCGCTTTGCAGCGGGTGATATTGCAGTCGGGGATGCTTTCGAAGCCATTCGACGCGAGGTATTAGCAGCACCGCGTGACCCCGCCGCCCTCATCACAGAGGTGCGCAAAATGCGTGAAAAAATGACCGCAGGGCATCCGAACCAGAGCACCGACTTTGATCTGAAGCATGACGCTGGTGGGATGGTCGACTTGGAGTTCGTCACGCAGTATCTGGTGCTCACGCAAAGCAAAGCGCATCCAGAACTTATTCGCAACCTGGGAAATATCGCGTTGTTGAGGCTGGCCGCAGACGCTGGGCTCATTGACGAGGGGCTCGCGCAGCGAGCGGCCGATGCCTACCGAGATCTGCGCCGTCGCCAGCACGAAGTCCGCTTACAAGGCGCAGAGCGCGCTCGGGTCCCCCCTGCTGAGCTAAAGGAGGCCCGCGCAGCAGTCCGAGAACTTTGGGAGACAGTTTTGGGGCAATAGCGATTAAAATCCCAGTCTTTACCCACGCCGCATCTCATCGTGAAAGATACCCTACGCCCCTCTTTAGCCCTACCCGAGGGCAAGACCAAGGTTTTATTGCACTCCTGCTGCGCCCCCTGTTCGGGGGAAGTGATGGAGGCCATGCTGGTCGCAGGGATTCAGTACGATATTTTCTTTTACAACCCAAACATTCATCCAGTTAAAGAGTACGAGATTCGTAAAAACGAAAACATTCGTTTTGCTGAAAAGCACGGGATCGGGTTCATTGATGCTGATTACGATGTCGACAACTGGTTTGAGCGTATCAAGGGCTTAGAAAACGAGCCCGAGCGCGGCGAACGCTGCACCAAGTGCTTTGATATGCGCTTTGAGCGCACCGCCCTGTACGCACACGAGCATGGCTACGACACCATCACCAGCTCGCTGGGGATTTCGCGCTGGAAAGACATGCAGCAGATTAACGGCTGCGGCGAGCGAGCGGCCGCGCGCTACAACGATTTAACGTATTGGACTTACAACTGGCGCAAACATGGTGGTTCTGCACGCATGATTGAGATCAGTAAACGCGAAGAGTTTTACCAGCAGGAATACTGTGGCTGTGTATATTCTCTTCGGGATACCAATCGCCACCGTCGGTCGCAAGGGCGCGATCGGATTGCGCTTGGCGTTAAGTTTTATGGTCGCGAAGAAATTCAGGCGCTCTCAGACCCTAATTCCGAGCAGTCCTAGTCGACAGGCGTGCGATGCGCAGGTTGTAGCGTTCAAGTAGTTCTGCGAAATCATCACTGTCGAGCACCTGAAACTCCCGCTGTCGATCCTTACCGAACGCCAGATGCGCACTCGCACTTTTCGCGGGGTGCGTCATCAAAACAGTCCAGGCGCGCGCATGCATCAGCCACTGCTCTAGCATCCAAGCGTAATCTGGATGTGGGCGCGAAAAATCATACGCACCGATAAAACCATCATTCTGCGTAGCGCCGTTTTTTTGTGCGAGTACAGAGAACGCACGCGCACCGAGCGCACCAATCACCTGAGCCTTAATACGTTGCATAAACGGCAGTGCGCGGGATAAGTAGGCGGAGCGAGTATCGCGCACCCAAGGTAGTCGACCGGGATACCGCACACGCAACGCCTCAATAAGCTGATTGCGAATCACCGGTAGTTGATGCACATGAAGATGCCCATCGACAAAATCAGGCTCTCGCCCAAGGTGCTGATGAAACAGATCTA
>CAIYWO010000076.1 GCA_903929925.1 uncultured beta proteobacterium
CGATGCAGGCAAATGCAATCGTTGCCATAAACAGTAGAGCTAAAAGCAAGCCAGGAATAATGCCTGCAAGATAGAGCTTTGGCACTGAAGAATTCGTCAGTACGCCGTAAATGACCAGATTGATCGAAGGCGGGATCAAAATCCCAAGGGTTCCACCGGCTGCAATACTTCCTAGAAAGAGAGGTTCGTTATAGCCGTATTTTTTTATCTGCGGCAGAGCTACGGTTCCCACTGTGGCGGCTGTAGCGACGCTAGAGCCAGAAGTAGCGGCGAACAACGCCGAAGCTCCAATGTTTGCGTGCATCAGACCACCTGGAAGCCAGGAGAGCCAGAGACTCAGTGCGGAATACATGCGTTCTGCGAACCCTGCTCGCAAAAGAATCTCACCGAGCATAATAAACAGAGGGATAGCAACAAGCAGGAATTCTGTATTGGTAGTCCAAGCCAGTTCACCCATGGCTCGAGACAGAGGCAGCATCGAATATATTTGATCCAATACCAGGCCGAGGACCCCTAGAGCTGCTCCGACGGGAATACTCAGACCGATAAGGATCAGTAAGAGAGTGAGTGCGGTTGAGATCATAATGTGCGATCCTCTTGGACGCGACGCTGTCCCGCTTGCGCTTCGTCAAGCGCTTCTTCTTGTGACAGACGCGCACCGGCTAACTCGTTAATGCTTTGATAGTCGCCAGTGACTAGCGCACGGCTAGCGCGACTCAGCATCAGGGCCAATACAAACACCATCCAAACCATACCAATAAACCAAAGACCTTGCGGAATCCAAAGTGGTGTCGCAAGCGGGGTATTAGCAAAAGACTTTTGAACCCATGATGTGGTGAGCACTTCATAGGAATATCGCGTTAGCATCGTTAGAAAAACGGCTAGCGCGACGAGGGAGACCCAATCGAGTATCGCAGCCACGCGAATGGAGAAGTGTTGATAAAGAATATCGACTCGAACGTTTGCTCGCTCGAGTACGACTAGAGCCAATGACCAGGTTGTGCTGATAGCGAATGCGTATCCAGATAATTCGTCGGCTCCGCCGACTGATATCGCAAATAGTTTTCGGACAATTACATCAAAACAAACAAGACAGGCACTCAATAGCGTTAGTATGCCGCCGCCCCAGACGCCCCAGCGGGAGACCGTGGTTGCCCATACAAGCATACTGTGCGATTGAGTGCCCATGTTTTTGTATTACTTCTTCGCAGTAACGTTAAGTTTTTTTCCAATTGTGGCATTGAAGTCTGCCACACATTGATCGGAGCAGCGCGCCGCCCACTTCGGCAAAATAACGTCACCGAGAAGTTTGTTTAGTAAGGCCTTATCAGCTTCCGATGGCTTCACCAGTGTCATTTTTCCCTTTACGTCGAAAGGACATCCAGGAGCACCGGTATTACAGGCATACCCCTGCTCTGTTTGTTCGTTCGCAGCATTCCACATTGTTGTCATCAAAGTATTGATGTTGGTTTGCAAGAAGGACTGAACTTTAGGATCGATTTTGTCCCAAGCTTTTTGATTGACAGCGTGAATTTGCTGGTTCCAATTGATAGGCAGAGCCAAAAGGTGGGTGGATACTTCGTACCACTTCGCAGAGTAACCAGATAGGGATCCTGTGATAGCACAGTTCACTACCTTGTTTTGTAGGGCGGGTACGACCTCACCGAACGCGAGTGTCACACTTGTTCCACCAAGGGCTTGTATAAATTCTGCTTGAGTTCGGCTGCTTGTGCGTACTTTTTTACCTTTCAAGTCATTCAGGTCTTTGATAGGAGCATTACAAAAAATGACCTGGGCAGGATACGGTGATAGGCCAAGAATCTTTACGTTGTTATTGCCACCGTAGAGCTTTCCGTAAACGGGTGCAAAAAGGTCGGTGATTTCACGCGCGGTTTTGACATCAGGGGCCAAACCAGGCAGGTCGATTGCTTCATTGATTGGGTTGTCGCTTGCGAAATAGGAAAGTGTCGCAGTGCCAAACTCAATCACGCCCTGGCCGATGAGTCGCATCAGTTCTGGACCCTTTAGGCCCATCTGGTTAAAGCCCTGGATCTCAGCGGTAACCTGGCCTTTGGATGCTTCCGGGATCGTCTTTGTCCAAAAAGGTTGTTCAAAGTCCTTGTAGGCTGTTAGGTTGTTTAGGCCGCCCACAACTTTAAGTTGTGTACGCGGTAGGTCTTGCGCTGCGACGTTAGTCGCCATGATTGTTGCAGCACTAACTACTGCGAGCATCAGCGTTTTCATGAAGGCATCTCCTAATTAACGGGACAAAAATCTGTATCGGGTACCCGCTTAGCGTCGATACAGGGAACAGACTGAAAGTATTTATGTTTCAAATAATGGAAAGTTGAGAGTTGAGCTTGTCTGTCACCAACATGAACCCCGGCGCATGGGTGATACAAAAATCAGGTTTTGAAGCCATCAAGACGGCTTGGGGGGTGACACCGCAAGCCCAAAAAACAGGAATTTCGTCGCTGGCAATTTGTACGGGTTCACCAAAGTCTGGCTTAGATAAGTCTGTGATTCCGATTTGTGCAGGGTCGCCTAAGTGGACGGGTGCGCCGTGCACGGATGGGAACTTTGATGTGATTTGAATTGCTCGGATTGCATCGGCAGCTTTAAATGGCCTCATCGATACGACCATCGGGCCGTGAAAGGGACCTGCAGGAGTTGTCGCAATATTACTTTTGTACATCGGGACATTCGAGCCACAGGAAATGTGACGAACATCGATACCGTCAGCGACGAGTGCCTCTTCAAACGAGAAAGAGCAACCAAGTGCGAAGCTAACTAAATCATCGCGCCAAAATCGCGAGATATTGGTCACCTCTTCGACTAACACGCCATCGCGCCAAACCCGATAGCGGGGAATATCTGTTCGCACATCCAAGTCATCCCCAAAGCCGGGGAAGTCGGTCCCGCCGACATCCGCGATCGAGAGAATTGGGCAAGGTTTAGGGTTGCGTTGGCAGAATAATTGAAAGTCGCTAGCTAACGCTTTCGGAAGAATGACGAGATTCGCCTGGACAAACCCAGGGGCCGCTCCTGCTGTTGGCTGCTGAAATGTGCCGTTTCGGATATTGAGTCGCACTTGCTGCGAGGCCAGCATACAAATCTCCCAGGGATTGCTTTTGTCTATTCAACGCTAGCTGGAGTGTACTGTCCAATTATCATTTGGAATCGACATTGATAAATTTAATTTATCAATGATATTGCGTAGAGATCTCTTCCGCGAGTTTTGCCAGTGCGCGTGCAATGTGCTCATCCGGCCCCTTAGCCCAGGACGCAGTAAAGGCGAGCTCTGGTAGTTTTGGTGCCTGCACACTGAGAAGACAAAGTCGTCCTTCGCTAAGTTCTGTCTTTAGAAAGGTCGGGGTAATAACAGCCACCCCAATCGCATCAAGCGTCATGCGCACGACAACGGATAGAGATGCACTGCCGTACATACGAGGTGCATGAATTCCGGACGCAGTGATCAGGCTACGCACAAAGTGGTGCGGCGCGCTAGCAGCGGAGTATGTGATGATTGGATGCTCACATACTTGGGCGAGCGTTAATTGTTTTTTGTTGAGACCCAGTTTGGGGCTTGCAATCCAAGCGAGTGGATATTTGCAGATCGGAATATTCTCAAGTTGTGGCGATAAAATCGGGCCCAATAAAAACGCGAGGTTGAGCCGATGCGAAAGGACTTGCTCTCGCAAAACAGGCGTTGTTTCGACCTCAAGCTCGACGCTAACAGCAGGATAACGTGCATGAACAGCTTCTAGGAACTGGGGCAGCCATGTTTGTACGATTGTTTCCGATACGCCGATTCTGACCTGACCCGTAATCGTACTTGGGCTATTTGCTGCGCCGAGCATATCTTGCTTGAGGTCCAACATCCGCTTTGCGTACTCTAGCAGCTCAATCCCTTTGGTTGTCAGCTTGACGCCTCGAGCGTTGCGCTCTAAGAGTTTGACACCCAGAGATGACTCTAGTGAAGCAATTCGTTGGGAAACGGCTGGTTGCGTGGTGTTTAGTTTGTGTGCTGCAGCACGAAAACTGGTCAACGTAGCGACCCAAACGAATGTTTCCAGATTGCGGATCTCGATCATAAAAAGAAGGGGGTCTGTTATGAATGCTTACGGGATACTTCGTTGTATTCTGCGTTTACTGGGGAATAATAAAAGGAGTAACTCGTCAATGCGAGTCTTAAAAATAGCACTATTGTTGAGTTCAATGATTGTTTCTGCTGCGGCGGGAGCAAGTCCAGCAGACAAATATCCTGAACGCCCCGTGCGTATTGTTGTGCCGTTTGTCGCTGGCGGTGGTGGTGATTTCATTGCACGCGCCTGGGCCGATAAGCTGTCCGACGTAATTAAACAGCCCGTCATCATTGAAAACCGCGGAGGTGGCAACACAGTCGTCGGAACTGAACAAGTCGCCAAGGCTGCTCCGGATGGCTATACCTTGTTGTTAGTCAGTCCGACAATTTCTACCAATCCAACCTTGTTACCGAATTTGCCTTACAAAACCCCTGAGGCTTTTGCCTCGGTCGCACAAGTTATTACTTATGCCATGGGTGTGGCGGTGCATGCAGGCTCTCCTATCCAGAATATTCCTGAACTCGTTGCTTATGCGAAAAAGAACCCAGGCAAGCTCACAACGGCAACCTCAGGTGAGGGTTCAGCGACGGATCTAGCAGCAGAGTTGTTTATGGAAAAAACCGGCACAAAAATTACTAAAGTGCCCTACAAAGGCGCCGGGCAAGGCGTGCTAGATGTAGCGAGCGGTCACGTCGACATGCTTTTTACTGGAATGTCCCAGTTAAAACCTCAACTTGATGGAAAGCGCATTCGTCTGATTGCGACCTCCGGATTACAGCGACTGAATTCTGCACCTGATGTAGCAACGATTGCAGAACAGGGGTATCCGGGCTTTGAGGCCGTTGTATGGTGGGCCGTTCTGGCACCTGCCGGGACGCCGCCGGAAATCATTGAGAAAATTAACGCCGCTCTTAAAACCAGCCTTTCTCACCCAGACGTTGGACGCCGCTTGGCGGTGATTGATGGTGTCGTACAGGTTTCGACTCCTAAAGAATTTGATGCGTTCTTGCGGTCTGAAATCGAGACATGGCGTCGGTTATTAAAGCCATCTGCGTCCAATAAGTAGTCGGGACAATCCAAATGAAGCCGCATGCACTGGTAATGGTTTTTTTAACTGAGGCGCACAGAGAGTTGGTTGCGCAACACTTTGAGTTAATTTACGCGCCGAATGAAGGGTCCGGTGCGGATCGTAGCAACAGTGCTGCGCAGATTGCTGCGCATGGTGACACGATTCGTATTGTGTTGACCAATGGCGCAACTGGTATCACGACC
>CAIYWO010000077.1 GCA_903929925.1 uncultured beta proteobacterium
AAAGCGACCGAGGTCGCGCGTGATATCGGTCATGATAGGTTTCCTCGCTTAAGCGTTTGCGGCCATGGATGCTTTGACCTTCTCGCGTAATTTATTGAGCGAGCCGCCCTTCATGACAGACCCTGGCAAAGGATGGCCTACTACCTGCTCAGCAAGCAATGCAGACTCGATCAGTTTCTCAAGATCAATCCCGGTTTCAATGCCCATCTCGTGGCACATGAAGACGAGATCTTCCGTGCAGACATTACCCGACGCGCCAGAGTGCGATGCAAAGGGGCATCCACCCAATCCGGCTACAGCCGCATCAAAAATTGCAACGCCCATCTCCATCCCTGCGTAGGCATTTGCAATCCCCATGCCACGCGTGTCGTGCAGGTGCAACGACAATTGCAAATCGGGATACTTGTTTCGCACGGCACCAACGACCTTGCGAATCGATCCGGGTGTCGCCCAGGCCATCGTGTCAGCCAAGGACAAGACTTCAAGCTTGAACTTATGCTCATCTGCCAAGTCGTGGAAAGTCTGAATCATGTCCAATATGCGAGAGACTGGAATGTCTCCTTCGAAGTTACAACCAAAGACAGCCATGATGCTTGCCCGGTTGATTGGCACGTTGTAGTGATTGAACATTCCGATCATCGAACGCACAGCATCGACGTTTTGTGCGAGTGTGCGCTTTTGGTTACGGAGCAGAAATTTTTCCGACGCGGTCAAAGATAACGAACCACGAATATCAAGTTTTTGCGTCGCAATCGCGCGCTCAAGTCCCTTGTCATTGAGCCACAGACCTGTGTAACGCACACCAGGCTTACGCTTGAAGCCTGCGACGATCTCTGGCGCATCAGCCATCTGCGGAACGGCAGCTGGGCTAACGAATGATGTGACCTGAATTTGCTCAAGGCCTGTTTCAGACAGACTATCGATCAACTCTATTTTCCGCGAAGTCGGGATCGGACCTTTCTCAATCTGCATCCCTTCGCGAGGGCCTTCTTCAAGGATACGTACGCGCTTTGGCAAGTCTGACATGTCTGCTCCTGTTTATAAGTATGTGTCGTGGCAACGACTTGAAACTTCAATAGCTTGGATTCAGAGTAATACCAGCGCCAAGATGATGTCAACGCAGGCCGACTACGCTTCCAATATGTGTGTCAAAGAGGATTTAGCCACCCCACCAACCTTGGAAGTGCCTGATTGACAACCGGTACGCTTAGACCTAGGATTGCCCACAAGAAAAAGAAGTAGCTCATTGACCCAGATCGAATGGAGCTAACTACAAATTAGGGGGCAAACATGCAGGGCATCTCACAATGAACGCCGAGAGAACGGGCGGGCTTTTCTGGCTCCTCTTTGGTTGCGCCGCAATATATGGTGGACTTGACCTCGAACTCGGCACAATGCAAGAGCCTGGCTCAGGCTTTCTGACCTTCGTAGCAGGATCCTTCGTGGCCTGCATGGCCTTGCTTATCATTATTCAGTCCTATCGCGCAGACCCTGACGCGGCAGTCCGTGTCGCTGATTTGTGGAAGGGGGTGAAATGGAAGCGTGCAGTCGCCATCACTGTCCTGATCGCGTTATTTATTGTGTCTTTTGAAACCCTAGGCTTTTTTGTTTGCAGCCTAGCCCTGCTCATTATCATCATGCGCTGGCTAGAAGGGCTGAGTTGGAAACTGTGCTTGCTCGTACCGTCGATTGCGATTGGAACGACCTATGTGGTCTTCAAATTCTTTATGAACATCTCGCTACCCGCGGGCATTTTCGGTTTCTGACGAGAGACACGCCAACATGGACTTCGCAGATAACCTCCTCACTGGCCTATCAGTTGCTTTTCAACCGCACAACCTGCTGTTCTGTTTTATCGGCGTCCTGATCGGTACGTTAATCGGCGTACTCCCCGGTCTGGGTCCTGTCGGCGCAATGTCTATTCTTTTGCCGGTGACGTTTGGCATCTCGCCTGTCACCGCAATCATCATGCTCTCTGGCATCTACTATGGCGCTCAGTACGGAGGATCTACGACCTCCATCCTTGTGGGCATCCCGGGAGAAGCAGCCTCCGTTGTAACAATGCTTGACGGTCATCAGATGGCGCTTAATGGTCGCGCGGGGCCTGCTCTCGGAATTGCCGCCTTCGGCTCCTTTATCGCCGGAACACTTGGCATTATCGGCTTGATGCTGCTTGCGCCACCCTTGGCCGCGATCGCCCTTAAGTTTGGGCCACCAGAATATTTTGCCCTGAT
>CAIYWO010000078.1 GCA_903929925.1 uncultured beta proteobacterium
ATAACGCCATGCCAATGCTGCAAACGATACCCATTGCGATATAGGTCTCGCGCCACCCCGCCGTGGTGACACCCCATTGCGCAATGTTCGGCCAAATGGCTCCGGCAAGATAGTTACCGCTTGCGCATACTGCGACTGCAATCCCGCGTCTCTTGTTCCACCACAGCGAGGTGTCTGCCACCAAGGGGGCGAACGTCGCGGAAGTACCAAGTAAACCTAAAAATAGTCCGTGTGCGATCGAGAACGCCAAAATACTTTCGCTCATCCCCGCCCAGACAAATCCAACAAAAATTCCCGCGGAGCCGATCAGCAACGAAACCGTTACCCCCCACCGGTCTACGATGCGGCCCATAAAGACGCCACCGACACCAAAGCCGATCATCATTAAGGTATAGGGCAAGGAAGCCTCTGACCGGCTGACCCCAAACTCGGCCTGAACCTCAGGGAGCACAACCGCCACGGCAAACATGCAGCTGCTGCCCATAAGCATCGCGCACAAGGCAACAACAAGCCGCCAAAACGCATAGCGGGAATCGATCAGTTCAGCAGGGGCGGGGATCTTATTTTGCATAGTCCATCCAAGGTGGCTGCAGCGTAACACGCAGACGCAAACCGTTCTACACTGTCAGCCATGACAATTACCCAATGGTTTGCTCCGATCTTTATTGTGATCTGGAGTACAGGCTTCATCATTGCGCGCTATGGGATGCCCTACTCGGAACCCATGACGTTTCTGGCGATCCGCTTTGCCGGAGTGCTGTTGTGCATGATTCCGGTGGTTTTATGGGTCAAAGCGCCCTGGCCCCGTGGCAAACAAATCTGGCACATTGCGGTTGCCGGTGCATTGTTTCAGTTTGGCTATCTGGGTGGCGTCTGGGCTGCGGTCAAACAAGGGATGCCGGCTGGACTTGCTGCGCTGATTATCGGCCTACAACCAATTTTGACTGCAGTCTTTGCGTCGCTAGTCTCCGAACGTGTCACGCCGCGCCAATGGCTCGGGTTGCTGCTTGGGCTCACGGGCGTTGCACTCGTGCTTTACGCAAAATTGCATCTGGATGGGTTGTCGCTGATCAGTACCTTACTGGCCTTCGCAGCTATGCTTTCTATTACCTTCGGCACCTTGTACCAAAAACGCTATTGCCCGTCGTTTGATCTACGCACAGGGTCCGTGATTCAATTTTCAATCAGTCTTGTGTTGAGCGTCATCATGATGCTCTTGTTTGAAACACGCGAAGTGCAATGGACGGTGCCGATGATTGGCGCCATGCTGTGGGGCATCTTGCCAATTTCGATCGGTGCAATGAGCTTGTGGTTTATTCTGCTTCGCAAGGGCGACGCCACAAAAGTCAGCAGCATGATGTATCTGGTTCCACCAAGCACCGCGCTGATGGCCTGGCTGCTCTTTGATGAAACGCTTACGCCCCTTATTTTGCTAGGCATTTTGATTACGATGTTTGGTGTGTTGCTTGTCAATCAAACCACATGGCCAGCATGGGTAAAAGCACGGGTACATCGCACGTAACACGCTAAAATCTTGTGTTCACTTTTGACAAGATTTCAGCATGCAACCCACAACTCGCAAATACCGTTACTACGACCTTATTGTTGTGGCGTTTGTCACGGTGTTGGTCTGCGCCAATTTGATTGGACCCGGCAAAGCAGCACAGTTCGAATTGCCCATTCTCGGCACGGTCGTATTCGGCGCAGGCGTGCTATTTTTTCCGCTTGCCTTTTTGTTTGGCGACATCCTGACCGAAGTCTACGGCTATGCGCACGATCGTCGGGCGGTATGGTGTGGCATGTTCGCCCTGCTGTTTGCAGCATTCATGTCGCTGGTCGTGGTCAATTTGACGCCAGCGCCAGGCACACACAACACTAACTTGCAACAAGGACTAGAAATTGTCTTTGCCAACACCTGGCGCATTGCCGCAGGATCCATCATTGCCTTTTGGTGTGGCAGTCTCGTCAATTCTTTTGTGTTGGCAAAACTAAAGATTTATACCAACGGCAAGTACCTGTGGGTTCGTACAATAGGATCGACGCTCGCGGGCGAAGCCGTTGACTCTACTCTATTTTACTTTTTGGCGTTTTATGGGATCTGGCCGCTTAAGCAGATCATCGCTGTGGTGATCGCGCAGTACTGCCTTAAGACCCTTTGGGAAATCCTCGCAACGCCACTGACCTACCGCATCGTGGCCTTCCTTAAGCGCAAGGAAAACCAAGACTACTACGACCGGGACACCGACTTCACGCCGTTCCGGGTGAAGGTTTAATCAGGCTCGATAACAGGCAGGGCTAGCGGCGGGCGATCAATACACCTGCCGCGGCTACAGCGAGCAAGCCAAGGCTGAGGTAGCCCCAGTCGCCCATGACATGCATCAACTCCGCCAAGACTCCGTCAGAGTGACCGGGGTGCGCCCAAGCGCTGGTGCTGGCCGCAAGAAGAAACCCCGCGCTTGCTATTCTTGTTACTGACATTGCAATCTCCAAAATATGACTTTCCTGAAGTCTAAGACCAAATAACCTGCAAAAACAACTGTCGCCCGTTAAACTAGCGCCAATTGGAACGAATACCGATTTCATGCACCAACTTGGTTCATCAATACAGCTGCCCGGAGACCTCGCACCATGCCCGTAATTACAAACGTCGAAGACCTGCGCGTATTGGCGCAAAAACGCGTCCCGCGGATGTTTTATGACTACGCTGACTCGGGCTCCTGGACTGAAAGCACATATCGTGCCAACGAAAGTGATTTCCAAAAAATCAAACTGCGTCAACGCATTCTGGTAAACATGGAGCACCGCTCTACGGTCAGCACCATGATCGGTCAACGCGTGGCGATGCCTGTTGCAATCGCCCCAACTGGATTGACCGGTATGCAGCATGCCGACGGTGAAATCCTGGCGGCACGTGCTGCGCGCGACTTTGGTATACCGTTCACTCTGTCCACGATGAGCATATGTTCGATTGAGGACGTTGCCGAAGGTACAGATAATCATCCCTTCTGGTTCCAGCTCTATGTCATGAAAGACCGGGACTTCATCGAACGGCTGATCGATCGTGCCAAGCGGGCCAATTGCTCGGCCCTGGTCTTGACCCTTGACCTACAAATTCTGGGCCAACGACACAAAGACATCAAGAACGGTCTGAGTGCTCCTCCAAAATTGACGATCAAGAACATGATCGATATCGCGACCAAGCCGCGTTGGGCGCTGGGCATGCTGGGTACGACACGCCGTCAGTTCGGCAATATCGTAGGGCACGTCAAAGGCGTGTCTGATATGAGCAAGCTCAGTGAGTGGACCGCATCGCAGTTCGATCCTGCACTCAACTGGAACGACGTGGAGTGGATCAAAAAACGCTGGGGTGGCAAGCTCATCCTCAAAGGCATTCAAGATGTCGACGACGCGCGCCAAGCGTTGAATAGCGGTGCTGACGCACTGATCGTCAGCAACCACGGCGGTCGCCAGCTTGACGGTGCAGAGTCCAGCATTCAGAGTCTTCCTGCAATTGTGGACGCCGTCGGCAAAGACATTGAAATCCACATGGATGGCGGCATTCGCAGCGGACAAGACGTCCTTAAGGCTCGCGCCCTTGGCGCACGCGGCTGCTACATTGGCCGAGCCTTTTTGTATGGTCTGGGCGCAATGGGTGGCCCTGGTGTCACCAAGGTTCTTGAAAT
>CAIYWO010000079.1 GCA_903929925.1 uncultured beta proteobacterium
CCGTCGGTGCCTTAGGTGGCTACTTGTACGACAAGCACGAAGCTAACAAGCAGCAATAACGAAACATCCAAGACACTCTTCGGTGTAACGGTAAAAAGCCTCGAATTCGAGGCTTTTTTATTATCCGTGTTTTTTGCGAGGTGCCTGGGTTTTCCAGCGACGATGCACCCACCACCACTGCTCGGGATGTCTGACGATCAACAACTCGAGCGCCTGGTTATAGGCCCTGGTATTACGTTGAATTTCAGCGCCAACGTCCTCATCAAGGATAGCTGGCAACGCAGGCAAGAACTCTAGGACGTGCGTGCCGTCAGGCTCACGCCAAGAGCAAGCTGGTATCACCGGCGCACCTGTTGCAAGCGCAATCACAGCCATGCTCTTGTAGGTTCCGGCCGTATGGCCAAAAAACTCGACTGGAATACCCTCGGGGCGTCTTGCATACTGATCAAAGGGAAACACCACGGCATCCCCTCCTTCGATCGTCTGCACAATTTCTTCGAGTGACCCACGGCGTCCCACGACACCAAAACCCGCCTCATTAAAACGACGCGTCAACATGTCGCTTAGCCAGCGAGGCTTAATGGGGCGGCGTAAAAAATGAATACGTCCTTTGACTTGCGGGAAATGCTCAATACCCGCCACAGTCGACACTTCAAAATTTCCAAAGTGTCCGGTCAAGATCAATAAGCCCTTGCCAGCCTCAAACGCTGTAATCATGCCCGGCACACCGAGCACACGCACCATGTTCTTTTTTTGCTCTGTCGTTAGGAAGCGAAACTTCACGAGCTCAGTCAATAGCGACCACAGATGACCGTAGTGCGCTTGCGCGAGAAGTTCTATCTGGGTTGGATCGACCTTACCGCCATACACCCGCCCGAGGTTCTCGAGAATGACACGACGACGGTATGGCAGCCATCGGTAAATAAACTTACCCGCCCAGGTTGGCACAATGACTTTGGGCACTCTAAGCGCAACAGCTGTTGCGGTTGTTGCCGAATGGGTCAATGATATTTTGATTTCAGACACAAGGTGTCTGCCCAGGACGATTTCCGCTGCCGGCGTCACTTCAATATGTGGTGCACCATACTCGTCACGCCGCACTGAAAAGTCCATAGCCGTGATGGTATTGAGTGCGGTTTCTTCTGAGAACAGCTTCAGACAAGCCTCTTTGGCGGCAAATCTCGCCGCTAAGCTTGCGGCACGACCCGGCCCATCGCCTGCATCGGCAATTTCAGTAGCAGAAAATAATTTGTCGAGCTCACCAGGCATCGCCTCTATGAGACGGGCAATCCGCTCGATCTCAACGGTGTCTACCGCACAGCCGTCAGGCAGACGTTGTTCAGACTCAGACACTGAAACCGCCGGCGCTTCGATTAATGCGCTGCACGCAGCAACACGGCAGCATTTGTGCCAGCGAAGCCACGACAAAGCACTAAGACGATATCGCTACGCGTCTCACGATTTTGCTTGCTGACATTGAGACCCGCACACGAAGGTGCGAGCCGATCTAGAGTCGCCACGCCTGGCACCACGCCACGTCTGGCCGCTTCAAGACCAATCGCAACATCCACCAAACCGGACGAAGCGAACAAGTGACCAATCGACCATTTATTCGCTGTCACAGGCGGCATGTCTTGACCAAAAACGCGCAACAACGCAGCGGTTTCGGATGCATCCGACTGCTCAGTGCCATTTCCATGCGCAACAATCATTCCCACATCCGACGGCTTGAGGCCAGCATCCGTCAACGCGAGCTCTATAGCGCGACTTAAACCGTCGCCATCGTCACGAATACAAAAAATTCCCTCGCCCTCAGACGCGTCTCCGCCCCCTAAGTACTCACCCAGAATAGTCGCCCCACGCTGTTTTGCGCTAGCCTCGGTTTCAAGCACAAGCGCTGCTGCACCCTCGCCCAACACACAGCCATCATGACGCGCGTCGAATGGACGCAAAATATCTTTTGAAACCAGTCCTACATGATCGAGGTACAGCAAGGTCTGTGGCTCAATCGGCGCATCGTGCGCGATTGCAACGACTCGCTGCGCATCACCCTCTCGCAGTGCCCACGCACTTTCAATGACAGACAATATGCCGCTTGTGGTGTGATTCGTGATGCAGCCGTTCGGACCTTTCAACTGATTACGGATGCTGACGTGACACAGCACGTTATTTGGCAGTGAGCGCAACAACCACATTGGATTCACTGTATTGGATAACTCTTTACCAAACGTGGCGAGGCTATCCCCGCTTTCTGCCATCAGAGGGAAAAAGTCGTAGTTGACCTCAAACGCACCACCACCTGAGCCAACATAACAACCGGTCTGGTCCGCGTACTCTGCAGCGGTCGCCTCATCCAGCGTCCCGGTATATGCAGGCAACCCGGCTTGTTCAATGGCTTGGGTGCCGGCATAAATCCCGAAGACGTCTGAGCGACGCACAAGCTTGAGTAACTTACGATCTCCGAGAAGTTTGCCACCGTTATAGTCAGGCACTTCAGCAGCCTGGCTGTTCGGCCACTTTTCAGTATCCCACCCCGCAATGGGACCAACCATTGAACGGCCTTCAGTCAGGGTCTCGACAATGGCGGCAGGATCTAGGCCTGCAGCGCAAATCGCGCTATTTCCGGTGATTACGATTCGACTCATTTAAATTACCGTCCTGCAGCGATTAAGGCTGCGGTTTCTTCGGGATTGCGGAAAGCCAGACAACTGTTGCTGCCGCCAAATCCAAGAGAATTTGAAAGCGCCATCCCGATTCGTGCAGGGCGCGGCGCATCACGCACAATATTGACATCACAGTCAGGGTCGAGCTGTTGCAAATTCGCGTTCGGGGGCATCAAACCATCGCGAATCGCCAGTGCACAAATTCCTGCTTCAACAGCGCCCGCCGCGGCAATCAAATGCCCCATCACGCTTTTAGTTGAACTGACACCAACTTCTTTTGCACGCCCTTCAAACACAACATTGACAGCCGCACACTCGCTACGATCATTCATTGGCGTTGAGGTGCCATGCGCATTCAAATAATCGATATCCGTTTGTTCAGCGCCCGCATCGGCAATCGCACGACGCATCGCCTGAATTGGTCCATCGCCAGAGGGATGCGAATCTGTGATCCGGTATGAAGACAGCGAGTTGCCATCGCCCGCGAGCTCAGCGTAGATGGTTGCACCGCGTTGAACCGCACTGTTCCACTCTTCAAGCACGAGAAAACCTGCGCCCTCTCCGAGCAAAAATCCATTGCGCGTCAAATCAAAGGGGCGGCTCGCACGCTCAGGGTTATCGTTGTCGGGCGAAACTGCCGACAACAAACAGAAGCCTGACAGACCGACTGGCGAGATCATTGAATCAAAACCGCCTGTCAACACACGATCTGCAACACCACGACGAATCAGGCGCAGCGCAGTACCAACCGCCTGTCCGCCCGAGGCGCAGGCAGTGTGCACGCTCGATGCGTAGCCACGTATGCCAAACCGGCGCAACAATAGGGAAACACCTGCAGTCGACAAGCTGCGGCTAAAGGCCATGACATCATTCGCAACAGGCTCCTCGAGAATACCGTTCGCCTGGAAGTCACCATCGGGAGCTGCAGATTTTTGAATCGCGGCAATCTCAGGATGCGCAATCGTCATCATGCCAGCACCAACCACGCAACCCCAGCGTGCTGCGTCTTGCTGTGTAGGTCGAATACCTGCATCTGCAATCGCTTGATCGGCTGCGGCCAACGCAAAACGATGCGCACGACTCGCATACTTGAGGAGCTTGCGATCATCAATCGGCGGCAAACTATCGAAGCCCTTCACCTCGGCTGCGATACGTGTCGAAAAACCCGACGCATCAAAAAGGGTGATGGGGCCGCCACAGCCCTTTGCCGCTTTAACACGCGCCCAAGTAGATGCGACATCAAGTCCTGCGGGGGTAACAAGCCCAATACCTGTGATCGCTACGCGACGTCTTGCGGTCATGCGGATTCTCCGGAATCTGGAGCAAAAAACATTTTGGCACCAGCTATTGTGCGACCATTTGCTGACGCACCAACTTTAATCAGAATAGGTTCTAAGTCGTCCTCACCCGGCGTGGCTGCTTCTGCGGATAAAACGAGTGAGGCGCCGGGGGCTGTAAACGCGCGCACCTTGACGTTCGTAATACGACATACGCGCACCGGGCAGCCTGCCTGCGCCTGTGCGAGTCGCTGTGCCAGTTGCTGCTGCGCATAGAGCAAGAGCGTTGCGGGATAAACGGGGCGCGAAGGGAAGTGGTCTTCAAAAAACGGTGCCTGCTCTGGCACGGCAAGCGCTGCTTCTAGCCGGTCCGATCGGTCACTCGGAACGTCGGTTAAGGCCGGCTGTGGGACACCACCAAAAGCGCCAGGCGCTCGTCCTGTGGTCTTTAGCACTTCAAAATCGGCGGCGAGTGCTTCTGGCGTATCAAACTCATGAATGTCGAGCATCGATCCGAGCGTATCCTGCAGCTCAAGAACCAACTGCCCATCAACCAGTGCACGTCCCTTGTATTGAATCGCTTCTGCATCGCAGGACTCAATATCAACAATCAGTTCGAGCGTTTCGCCTGGCTTGGGAAGGCGGTGCATGCGCGTATCGCCCGCCAATGCCGCAACAGGGCGATGGGTAAAGCCAACTGCAGACATTCCGACCCACGC
The DNA here is from genome assembly GCA_903929925.1 of uncultured beta proteobacterium. Taxonomy (GTDB): domain Bacteria; phylum Pseudomonadota; class Gammaproteobacteria; order Burkholderiales; family Burkholderiaceae_B; genus Zwartia. Next base: position 4,660 of record CAIYWO010000079.1, read on the forward strand.
AGCAAGTTGACCAATGGCCTCGGCTACCAGGCTAACCGGGAAGTGCGAAACAGTGCTGGGGATCGTGTAGAGGCCGCTCACGCGAGCGACCCCGTCAATACTGGTAATGCGGTCGACAAACGAAAAAGCAGCGAAGCGACCGTTTGGCGAGGCCTTGACGGCGCTCGCCCTGTCGAGAACCATCAGCCAGCGGCTTGTGATGCACGCTGAGCGCGGATCACGAGCTTGCAGAAGGTTTCTGGTGTGTACAAGCGTGCGATGTGATCTA
>CAIYWO010000080.1 GCA_903929925.1 uncultured beta proteobacterium
GTAGTCCCTATTACTAACGGCAGTAAACCACCTGGTACTGTCTACTCAAACCAAGTTCCGCTCCCAGATTCAGTGACTGCTGGATCATCAGGCACTTGGTTCACTACTCTCACATACGAAAACTCGGTGCCTGTAATTGAAGGTACCTTGACTTGGGCAGTTACGGCAGACACTCCTACCACCCTGTTGTTTACTACCACTAACACCGCATATACGTTTGTAGGAAAACAATTGCTTTACAACAGCATTACCACCTACCGTTTAAATGCGAATAACACCCTGACAGATTTGCGTAAAAATGTACAGGTAACCACAATAGTGACAGGTGGGCAGGGGGACCAGAGTATTTATGAAGTCTATCAACAGCCATGACGCTAGGACAAAGCGTGTCATCTGACGATGTAAAACACACCGTTCGCCAAGGTTCGCAGCTTTCTCGCCAAAATGATCGGCAACCAACCACTGAACCGACACCAAAAAGTCATGAGGTGTTGAGACAAACGGGATTTGAGACCACTTTTACGGGCCGCGGGCTTAGCCAATAAACGCAATAGCGCACAAATCATGCAATTGTTTGTTGACAACGGTCAAATAGCGAAGCTATAAAGGTAACGCATTGTCAAAATGCACAAAGTGTCATTATGTGTGATTGTTAACTTGAAATACATACCCACTTAGGCGTGGGTTCTCAACCTTGGAGTCTGATATGAACATTGAACTGGATGAAGTTGTACAGGATGTCTCTGATGACGCACTGGAGTTGGCTGCCGGTGCTGCGCAGGCGAACCGCACATTCAATGGGGGGTGGGGGTGTTTTGGTTAGTAGCTGTTAGTTAGCCTGACAGCAAACCCATACTCACTTGAGTACTAGCCACCTTCGGGTGGCTTTTTAACGCCCGAGCAGAATCGTTTGAGAGAAATACAGTGCATAGGTCGGCACAACGACGCCGTCGATTTGCGGGGGTGGGGATACGGTGGGTATCGCTTGGCCGAAATCGACAAGGGGTATAAACAGGGGTAGAGCCAACCAAAAGCTTACCGTATGGCTTGGCGGAGGCGCAGGGATTCGAACCCTGGATGCAAGTTTTAGCTCACATACTCCCTTAGCAGGGGAGCCCCTTCAGCCGCTCGGGCACGCCTCCAAACCAAGGCAAGATTCTAGCATGGCTAGCCCCTGCCCTGATAAACAACAGATTAAGCCTTTGCCGCCGGCGCCGTCTCGAGCCCAAAAGCCTTGTGCAGGGCGCGAACCGCGAGTTCCATGTACTTATCACTGATCACAACCGAGGTCTTGATTTCGCTTGTGCTGATCATGTGAATATTGATGTTTTCCTGCGCGAGTGTCTTGAACATCAAGCTCGCCACACCTGCGTGCGAACGCATGCCGATCCCCACAATCGAAACCTTAGCGACCTTGTCATCCGACAAGACTTCGCGCGGTTTAACTTCAGGTGCGATCTTGTCCTTGATAACTGCCAGCGTACGTGCAAATTCATTACGATGGACCGTAAACGAGAAGTCGGTCGTGCCATCCACAGACTGGTTCTGCACGATCATGTCGACATCGATGTTGGCATCTGCCACTTGTCCCAAGATTGCAAAGGCAACGCCTGGCTTATCGGGCACGCCAAGCAGGGTCACTTTGGCTTCATCGCGGCTAAAGGCTATGCCTGAAACAACGGCTGCTTCCATTTTTTCATCTTCCTCAAAGGTAATCAGGGTGCCGGAACGCATTTCTTCGTCCAGCGGAATATCTGGGTCGGTCAATGACGACAGCACCCGGGTCGGTACACGATATTTACCGGCAAACTCGACAGAGCGAATCTGCAGCACTTTGGAGCCAAGCGAAGCCATCTCAAGCATTTCTTCAAAAGAAATCACGCTCAAGCGTCGCGCATCAGGCTCAACGCGCGGGTCCGTCGTGTAGACACCATCAACGTCGGTGTAAATCAAACACTCATCTGCTTTCAGAGCGGCCGCCACGGCTACAGCCGATGTATCAGAGCCACCGCGACCAAGCGTAGTGATGTGCCCGTCATCATCGACACCTTGGAACCCGGTCACGACAACGACACGCCCGGCATCAAGATCCGCACGAATACGCGCATCGTCAATGGAAGTAATACGTGCCTTTGTGAAGGCTGAATCAGTGCGTACCGGCACCTGCCATCCTGCATAGCTACGGGCTTTCAAACCAGCGGCTTGCAAGGCAATAGCCAGAAGTCCGCTTGACGCCTGTTCGCCGGTCGCGGCAATCATGTCCAACTCGCGACCGTCGGCGGTTTCAGAAAGCTCTTTGGCTAAGCCTAAGAGGCGGTTGGTCTCGCCAGACATTGCGGACGGCACCACCACGATCTGGTGACCTGCTGCGTGCCATTTAGCGACCCGACGCGCAACGTTTTTGATGCGTTCGACCGAACCCATCGACGTGCCGCCGTACTTATGAACAATGAGTGCCATGATGTTTTGAGCAAAAATGCCGTGAGGCAGGAGCAAAGTCCACTATTTTAGCCCGAAGACAAAGAAACTCGCCCCCGCAGGCACTGAACCCGATGCATGCCGTGCTGCCAGAGCAGCTCTCGGTCATGCCCCAAGGCGTGCAATATGCGCAGTTGGCGCATTAACTCGGCTAACCGGCGCTCGCCTGGCATGGCAACCCCCTGCTCGTTTAGCCAATACCGCAAGACTAAGGCTTGCCGAGGTTCGCTCAAGCTACGCCACCGTTCCAAGCTAA